>DCSU01000040.1:0-20180 GCA_002325785.1 Bacteroidales bacterium UBA1458
CAGATCATCAGGGTTGAGGATAATACACCTCCGGTATTCACTGTACCAGCAGATATAACCATTTGTCGTGATATAAACGGAGTATATGACAGGGATGTAACCAACACAGGAGATGTCTTTGATGAGGCTGACAACTGTGATACATCGCTTGATGCAACCTTTGCAGACTCCGATGCTGATATGGGTACGGTTGATGTTGCGGGATTCATTACAAGGACATGGACATTAACCGACGACTGCGGCAACACAACAATACAGTACCAGACAATATGGGTACAACCGGTTCCGAGAATTTCAGTTACCGTGCCTGACACTTTATTCTGCAACGGGTCAACTGTAAACTTCACAATTGATTCACTCGTTGTCTCAAGAGGAGAAGTCATGTACGATCTTGATGTGACATATCCGGCAGGAGTCACTGGCTTACTGACCGATGGCTCAAGACAAATTGTGAACATAGAAGATCTTCTGACCAATACAACAAACAGCTTCCAGACGGTAACCTATACATTCAGGCCATATATCCAGGGCAATCTGGTTGACCCTAACTGCCATGACGGGGTTGAGGTTACGATCACTATCCATGTGGAACCTACGGCCAGGGTCTCATTGACATTGGCTGATGATGAGCTGTGTAATGGCGAAAGCGTCAATATTCAGCTTTCTACCTTAACCATTGCATACCATGGTTTGGAGTTTAACGTTGACGCCATCAACAGCTATCCGGAAATAACCGGCTACTCAGACAGACCCGGTCTGGTTCTGCCGGTCATCGTTACCGAAGCTCTCAACAACAGTGGGGATACTGCAAGAATGGTAACATATGTGGTTACACCGGTGACACTTGATGTAAACGGCAATCAGAAGTGTTACGGCATCAATGATACGGTTGAGGTATGGGTCAATCCGACGCCCCGTGCCACTCCGGTAAACAATGCACTCCAAATCTGTTATGGCGGCACTACGGACATTATACTATTGACTCCTACCGTCATGCGCTCTGGCGTGAATGAGTTCAACTACACCATTACGGCCACCGCATCCCCCGCAATAGTTGACGGAAACAGGGCCCCTGTAAACAGCGTGGCACCTGGCACCCACCTGCAGTTTCAGTACACAAATGAAAGTGATACTATGCAGTCCGTCTACTTTCATATTACTCCCAAGGTGACCGGCTCCGGTTGCCCGTACGGCCCTGCTGTTACCCCCGAGGTGAAGGTCCATGCACATCCCCTCCAGTCGCTTGAGATAAGGGATTCCATCACATGTGACGGAGGCCAGGACGGCTCGCTGGAGGTGATACATGCACGCGGCATGGATCCGATGTGGGTTGCCTGGACAGGACCCGATTACTGGGAAGATGCCGGATACAACATGTACATAGTGGAAGAGTGCCGCCAGGGTTATTATACTGCAACCGTGACCGACAACCTGGGATGCGAAAATGACGGCTGGCTAAACCTTATCGAACCAGACACGGAGGTTGCATTTTACTTCGATAATTACATATCATGTCCTGGCGCAGGTGACGCAAGGATTGGCATGGCACTCACCGAAGGAGCGGCTCCTCCATATTACTATTACCTTATCCTTAATGCGACAGATACTATCTACCAGGGATGGATGCCTCCGGAGGATACTTTCATCTTCCTTGACAACATTATTCCCGGAGAATATCTACTGATTGTTGAAGATGCCAATGGATGCAAGGAGAATGAGTTCAGGACGCTGTACGAGGCACCTGCGACCACTGTCGTATTTGACAAATCTGATTATGACGGTCACAACATATCATGTGAGACATACAATGACGGATCTATATGGGTAAGCAGCATAAACAGCTGGTATATGGATGGGGCTGACACCGTATATGTCACTACCCGGGCGCCGTACACTTATCTTTGGACGGCCTCAGACGGAGGAGTGATAACCGGAAGCGCCACCGACAGCATTCTCGTCAATGTACCGGCAGGAACTTATCACCTGGCAGTCACCGACAGCTGGGGATGTGTGTTCAATTTCACCGATACCATTACCGAGCCGGACGGCATTGACCTTCTTTCTGAGGAGATATCCTCCAGCGCTGACGGTAATACTGAGATTTCCTGTTTTGGCCGGAACGACGGGTACATTAACCTGCAGTTCGACGGAGGCACCGGTGCCTACAACTATGCATGGACAGGCCCGGATGGTTACACGGCATCAACGGCATCAATCGCCAGCATAACAGCCGGGGATTATGAGCTTATCGTAACCGATGGGAACTCATGCCACAGGACATACCAGTACACACTTACGGAGCCTGACTCTCTAAGCATCACAGTTGTCAAATCACTGACCGCGGACAACTTGCATAATATCAGCTGCAATGGTGACCAGGGCACAATTGACATCACTGTCTCCGGTGGCAGCGGGCCGGGCACTTATACATACGATTGGAAAGACGAAAGCAACCCTGCGTGGTCAGGCAACCAGGAAGACCAGACTGTCATGGCCGGCTCATATCGTGTTTATGTTACTGATGCCAACGGGTGTACTTTGGACAGAGGTGCTGTGATGACGGAGCCGATGCCTTTGGTGTTATCGCTCATTGTATCTGAAATCACCTGCCTGACGGCTCCGGCTTACACCGATGGAGCAATCGATCTCTCTGTCACCGGAGGCATGACTCCGTACCTGATTGCCTGGGAGGGTCCTTCAGGGTACACATCAGCCGCTGAAGATATTTCAGGACTGGCACCAGGCGACTACCTGGTTACGGTGACTGACGCCTATGGCTGCATCACGACTGCCGATACAGCTCTGACAATTCCGGAACCACTCACTCTCGATTCACGACATTCTGATTATAACGGGTTCAATGTAAGCTGCCTGGGCAGATCAGACGGATGGATCAAAATTATCCCAATGACCGGTATGGCACCCTATTCATACTTATGGAGCGGACCTGACGGTTACACGGCTACAGATACAGATTCGGTCTATAATCTCCGAGAAGGGAACTATTCCGTGACTGTCACCGATGCGAATATGTGTAATATCTCCGAATCGTTTACCCTTGTTTCTCCCGGACAGATCAGCATGTCACTGAATGTTTGGCCCAGCGCCGGAGGTAATTTTAACATCAACTGTAACGGAGGTGCCACAGGCAGGGTTGATATTACCCCTGTAAACGCTGCGGGCACATCAAACTACCTGTGGTCAGACGGCCTTACAGGTTCTTCAAGGAATGATCTTCGGGCAGGTCTGCATGAAGTAATCATAACAGACGCCAACGGCTGTACTGCTGATACATCACTTACCCTTATCCAGCCTGATTCGCTGGTGATCTACTTCAGCATGATCTCCCCGTATTGTCCTGAAAGCGATGACGGAAGCATATATGCCGGGGTAACTGGCGGCGAAGGGGCTTACAGTTTCAGCTGGAGCAATGGCCTGACCACCCAGCAGGTCACCGGCTTGTTAGCAGGGCTATACATAGTTGATGTGCGGGACTTCAACGGTTGTACTGTGTCAGACTCAGTGACTCTTACACCTGTGAATGAAATCTGTGTCGGGATTCCAAATGCATTCTCTCCTGACGGGGACGGGATAAACGAATTCTGGAATATCGCAAGGATTACACTTTATTCTGAAGCTGAGGTGATCATTCTTAACAGGTGGGGAGAGATGGTCTGGAAATCTGAAAAGGGGTATCCTGATCCCTGGGACGGTCGTGCCTCCAACGGGAAATTGCTCCCGATGGATTCATATCATTATGCCATCGACCTTCACAATGGAGAAAAGCCTATTGTCGGACATGTGACCATTATCAGGTAAGGTATGTACAAAAGCAGAGAAGCAAATAAGGTGAAAAAGGGATTGTTGATAGTTGTTGCGTTTGCGCTTGCTCTTGTGATTGATGCACAGGATCTGCCTGTTTACAGCCAGTATATCTTTAACAAGTATCTAATTAATCCCGCAGTGGCCGGAAGTGACGGGTATACAAGCATCAACCTGACAACCAGGCAACAGTGGGCCGGTTACCAGGGCGCACCTCAGACTTACTCCCTGAGCTTTCAGGGACGCGTTCTTAAGCAGAAGTATATAATCAGAGAGAATCTCTTCAACAATAGGATTTTTAAGCCCCACACCGAAGGGAAAGTGGGTCTGGGAGGCACCATTTATTCTGATATTAACGGTCTGGTTCGCCGCACCGGATTCTCTACATCATACGCATACCATATCTGGCTTCACGGCGGAACACAGCTTTCTTTCGGGCTGGCATTCACCGGGTATCACTACAAGATTGACCAGAGGCAGATACAATTCGAAGACCCTGATGAACCATGGATGAACAGTGATTTCAGGAAGGGAATCTTTGTCCCGGATTTCAACTTCGGAGTGTATCTCCTGAACAGAAAATTCGCTGTGGGATTTTCAGCGCAGGAGCTGATGGAAGGATTCATCAGGTCCGGGAGCCAGGCGTACAAGGATCTGAAGCTGCAGAGGTCTTATTACCTTTTCGGGAACTATGACTTTGAACCTGACAACAAGACCTTGATCCAGCCGTCACTACTGGTCAAGATGTCGGAGCAGATGAGACCACAGGCGGACATTGGCGTAACCTACTCATATGATAACAGGATCTGGGTTGGGGCGACCTTCAGGACCGGCAGCGCTATCATTGCCAATGTTGGAGTAAGAAGAGACAGGCTCTTTTTCGGTTACTCCTTTGACTTTACTCTCAATGCTATTCAGCTGTCGACCTACGGCTCTCATGAATTCATAATGGCAGTAAGGTTCGGTGACACACCAAGGAAGTACCGCTGGCTCGACAGGTATTAGGAGAGTTGTTTGGATAAAACGTAGATAAGCGAGCTGGATCTGTTCTTCCTCAGAAGATTGCCGGCCGACAGGTAAGCGCCTGTTACCATGCCCCGCAGCAGGGGAAGCATGTAGTGATGGTTCTTATAACTTAAAACGGAGATATAGAATACATCCAAAGGCAAAGCCTTGATCTCATGGCATGTAAATCCATTGGCCTCAATGAAACGAATCAGGGTCGGGGGAGAGAAATGCCAGAGGTGCCTGGGAACATCCAGGGCAGCCCATTCTGCGCCGAACAAATGGGCATCGGCAGAGTCAGGGTTGGGCAGTGCGATGATACACCGGCCGTCATCTTTAAGAATCCTTCGAACCTCCTTCAACCACATCTCCGGGTCATAAAGATGCTCAAGGACATGCCAGAATGTTATGCAGTCGGCTGACTGGTCTTCAAAACGAGTAATCTCTGACGGTGGAAAAACTTTGATTCCAAACCTGGAAACCGAAATCTCCCTTGCAAGGTCATTCAGCTCTATTCCGCTGACCGTCCAGCCCTTATTCTGCATGTATGATGCAAAGTATCCGGTACCGCTTCCTATGTCAAGGAGGATGCCTGATTCCCTCCGAGTTGCCAGGGTAACCAGTCTCCTTTTTCTTCCAAGCATGAAGCTCCTGGCGAGGTGGTAGAAATATTCTGTGAGATTCCGTTTTTTGTCAGAATGCGAGATATAGTCCTCTGAAACATAATACTGGCCTATCTCATTTTCGGCAGGTGGATCAGCAGTGAACGCGAACCCGCATGCGGTACATTTCCTGATAACAAAGTTCTCCCCGCTGACCAGCTTGTCCTTTGCGACAAACAGGTTTGTGAAATCAGTCTTTCCGCAGACCAGGCACACCGTTTTTTCAGTCATTCCTGCGCATGGCTTTAAATCCCTGAAGGCCGGCAATTACCAGCAACGCCAGAAGAATTACCGAACCTGCCAGTGAGACTCTGTTTCCTGTCTTGTACGACTGAGGGTCAAAGCGGAAGGTAATTATGTGGTTTCCGGCGGGAAGAGCCATGCCTCTGAGAACGTAATCAGTCCTGAAATGGTCGGCCGGGGTATCATTGATGTAAGCCTGCCAACCGTTCTTATAATAGATCTCGGAAAAGACGGCGACCCGTTCTGTCGAAATCGTTGCCTTGTAGGTCAGCAAGTTTGGCTCATATGATTCGAGGTATATCGTATCGGAAGGCGCTCCCTGGGTGTCGGGAACAGTTAACATGTCTGAGAACCTCCTGTCAACAACTGCCTCACTGAGCGGATCTGAGGTTCGTATCGCCTGGAGTTCGGCGTCTGCGTTTTCAACAAACTTAACCCTGTCTACCAGCCAGGCATTGCCTGCTGCATATTTATTTAAAAGCGGTGCTGTGACGGGGTCGATGATTATATATCTGGTATTTAGCATATTCAGGGCGTGCAGGTTTTTCATTACACCCTCGGCCTCATCCAATGAGGTGGCAGACCTGAGACTCGTAATAAGCGAGTTTATGTCATCCGACAGTGATGATTCAATCAGTTCCTGGTATCTTTTCATCTTCACGCCGCTGTATCCTCCTATCGAATGATGATGGTACGAGGTTGAGGCATCGTTGAACGTTGAGACGGTAAGGTTCAGCACGCGGAATTCCCCCTCATCACTTAGGATCTCCTTATCCGCCTGGGTTGGTGCGAAAGAGTTCACAGCCGATCTCTTTGTCTCGAAATTTGATGCACCGAGATACCGGGCACTAACAGGAATCTGGTCAATGAGGAACAACGCAGGGAGGCCTATCATTAGAAACCTCAGTTTCAGTTTCTCTTTCAGGAAGAACCAGAGCAATGCGGCTCCTCCGGCTATCAGGAGGCATGATCTCAGGGCATCGGCACGAACCATCATTTTTCTGTCGGCTATCATTGCATCCCTTAGCCATGCCAGCGAATCGGGTAATGAGCTCTCGTCAGGCCTCAGAAACGAGCCCGAAATGCCTGGCATCAGGAAAAAGATGAACGCCAGGCCTCCTGTCACCAGTGATGCTGTCAAGACAGATTTAAGGGCCTTTTCCTTAGTCACCGAGCCTTCAGTAATTGCCTTGAGAGCCAGCACGGCGAGTAGAGGTACACAAACTCCGGCAATGACCAGGGTCATTGAGACTGCCCTGAATTTGTCATATCCCGGGAAGAAATCTATGAACAGCGAAGTCAGGGGCATCAGGTTTTTACCCCATGAAAGGAACAGCGAGAGAAGGACGGCTGTCAGAATCCACCACTTCTCCCTGCCTCTGACTATCAGGAGTCCCAGCACAAAGAGAAACAGCACCACAGCACCGAAATAGACCGGTCCGCTGGTTGAGGGCTGTCTCCCCCAGTATCTGTACAGCTGACCCTGTGCCTGCCCCATGTTATTTTTGCGCAGTGACTTTACCGTCTCCGAATCCTTCGGGAAGGGCGCAGTTGCTCCTCCCCTGAAATTGGGTATGAGGAAGGTAAGCGACTCACCTATCCCGTAACTCCACTGTGTGATATACTCCTTGTCGAGTCCATTTTCTTTGCTGCCTTCCGCTTTTGTGAGTTCGCTTTTCCCTCGTGTCGATTCCTTACTGTATTCCCATGTTGAATAGAGCGAAGCGAAATTGACGCTGAATGCAATCAGCGCGGCCACAACCAGTACTCCCAGGGTCTTCAGGAACGAGGGGAGGGTCTTCTTTTTTATTGCCTCCACGAATTCGAAAATGCCAAAAACCATTACGATCAGCCCGGTATAGTAGGTTATCTGGAAGTGGTTGGCCATTATCTCAAGCGACATGAACAGTGCAAACAATACGCCTCCGGTCAGGGCATGCCTTCGGAAGGAATAAATAACACTGCCCACTACCGGCGCCATATATGCCATAGCATAGGCTTTGGTATTATGACCGGCCGACAGGCTGACGAACAGATAAGATGCAAATCCGTAAGCGATAGCTCCTCCCATGGCAAGCCAGGGGTTGACCCTGCAGAAGAGCAGCAGTATATAGAACCCCAGCATTGATATAAAGAGTGCTGCAACGGGAGTCTTGTAAATCTTCAGGAAATTGTCAAGATGCTTGAAGAGATTACCCGGGTAGAGAGCCGAGATCATGTATGCCGGCATTCCTCCGAACATCGAGTTGGTCCAGAGCGGCTCCTTGCCGTACTGTGCGCGGTAATCGCTTATCTCCTTCGAGGAACCCTCATAGACTTTTGTGTCATGCGCATTGATCTTCCTGCCTTCAAGAACAGGATAAAAATAGAGGAATGAGATCACCGTGAATACAAGCAGGGCGACCAGGTGCGGCAGGGCGGATTTCATTGTACTCATTTTCATGTGATCGACTTTATAGGGACTTAACCCGGTTTGATAATATGCGACAAAAATACACCAACTGATCCTTAAATCAAATGAGTATATTATTATACATTTGCCGGAACAAGTCAGTAAAATGGGAATAGTTCAGAAGCAGACACTCCGCGGGACAGCGTGGTCATATCTTGGTGCACTGCTTGGTTTTGTGAACATTGTCCTGCTCTCGCCAAAGATCTTCACCACGGGTGAAATAGGGGTGGTTCAGCTGTTACTCTCCTTTGCCACCATGCTGGCACAGTTTTCGAGCCTCGGTTTCACCAATGTCATTAACAGGCTCTTTCCCTATTTCAGGGATACCCGCGGGAGGCATCATGGTTTCCTGTCGCTCTCACTGGTCATCACCCTCGCCGGTTTTCTTTCAGCACTGATATTTTTGAAGCTGTACTCGCCTCATTTTGAGATGGCTAACATGGAGAGATCACCCCTGATCGCGCGGTACTCAATTTATCTCCCGGCGCTGCTGCTTATAACACTGCTGTTCAATCTTCTTGATAATTACAATAAAGTACTTTATGACGCTGTGCTGGGAACATTTCTCAGGGAGTTCCTGTTCCGGGTCCTTAACCTTGTTCTGATTGGTCTCTTCTGGATCGGTGTCATTGACTTTGACGGTTATGTTTTCGGGTATGTTGTCTCTCAGGGAGTGATGCTTATCATCATCTTCATCAGCCTGTTTCTGAGGGGCGAAATATCATTTAAGCCGGAGCCGGGATTCATCACCAGGTCACTACGAAGAGAGATTATTATTCTATGCCTTTTCGGTATTCTGACAGGCTTCAGCACGATAACACTGACCACACTCGACAAACTGTTTATCAACCGTTACCTTGGTGAAGGTGAGGTTGGTATCTACTCAATCGCATCCTATTTTGCCGTTCTCATATTATTGCCCGGAAGGTCCGTCGCCAAGATCTCAATTCCTTTCCTGGCCGAGTCATGGAAAAAGGAGGACCTTGTTACCATTGACGACATGTACTCGAGGAGCAGCATAAACCAGTATGCCCTTGGGCTGTTGATTTTTATCGGATTACTGGTCAACATTGACAATATCTTCCGTCTCCTGCCCGATGTGTACGGCAACAGTGCTGCAGTGATCATCCTTATAGGACTTGGAAACCTTATCAGTGTTTCGGCAGGAATCAACGGGGTTGTGTTGAGCACATCATCGTTATACAGGTATCAGACGTGGCTCATGTTTATACTGATAGTACTTTTTGTGGGAACCAGTATGATCTTGATTCCCCTGTTTGGCATAACCGGTGCCGCTCTTGCCGCGATGATATCGAATATTATTTACAATGTGCTCGGGGTCCTTGTGGTTGGTAAAAGGTTTGGCATTTGGCCCTACAGTATGGCGCATCTGAAAATGACATTTGTAGCTCTTGTGGCCACTGCGGCAGGGTATATTATGCCTCAGATCTCACTCTATCCGGACATCATTGTCAGAAGCCTTATGGTGACGGTTATTTTTATTGCCGGAGTTTATTTCTGGAAACTCTCCGGTGACATGACCGGGCTGTTCGGTGCCATGACATCAGGGATAAAGAAAAGATTATAGGACCCTGTCGAGCAATTCTCCAAGCTTTACAGTCAGCGCTCTGCGTGAATACTCAAGGTGATGTCCGCTTCGTTTTACGGGTTTTCCTTCAACAACGCGCAGAATGAAGTCGCGGATACCCGCCACATCATTGTAACCGAAGATCCCCCGGTAGCCGCAAACCGACAGTAGTCGTGCTGCATCTCCGTCATCCGGACCCAGGAACAGAATAGGCTTTTCCGTTGCCAGGTACTCGAATATTTTACCTGTAAGGATTGACCTGTTCGACGGGTGATCAGGGATGATCAGCAGCAACAGGCTTGAATCCATCATATGTCTTATTGCAACCGGATGCTCGCAATAGGGTATGAACTCAGGGCTGTTTCCATCCTCCTCAGCCGGAAACATCTCCCTTATTGGCTCAGGCACGGTGCCGACGAACTTCAGGGCCACCGGCCTGCCGCCGGACCGTATTTCAGTCAGGGCACTGATAAACCCTTCAACAGGATAGGATGGTGAGAGTGTTCCGACATAGGTGATGGTAAATTTTCCGGGCAGTGTAGGTGCTATACCCTCAAAATCCTCTTCATCAAAGCCATTGGGCAGTACGTGAATCTTGTTTTCAAGACCCTCCGCCTTCCCTGCCAGGATTGATGCCAGGGTCTGTCCCACGGTGATTACTGCATCGGCTCTTATCAGAACATTCTTTTCCATCTGCCTGTCAATCATCCTCGCCGGTAATGAAGGTCTGAACATGTCATAGTAGTAAATATCCGTCCATGGGTCTCTCATGTCTGCCACCCACTTGATGTGATGAAAGCGGCGTTTCAGCCTGAGACCGATAAGCTGTGTTGAGTGGGGGGGGCTGGTAGTTACGATATGGGTTATATTCTCTGACTTTATCAGCTCACATGCCTTCCGGTAGGCGTACCTGTTCCACCCTTTCCGGGGGTCAGGAATAAACAGGTTTCCCCGGATGAAACGGCTGACCCGACCTTTGAGTCCGTTGTCTTTTCCTGAGGCAAATCCTGCATGTGGTATTTTCGACTGGTCCCTGTTGTAAAGGGCGAAATAATTCAGCGCCTTCGTTCTGTGGACCTCCACATCCAGGGGTATTTCGCCATACAGTGAGGCATCCTTAAAGGGATAGGCGGCATATTCCTGTTCCACTGTGAGGACAAGTGGAAACCATCCGGATGAGGGAAGATATTTGGTGAATTTGAGCCAGCGCTGTACTCCTGCGCCTCCGCTTGGAGGCCAGTAGTAGGTTATAATCAGAACCTTTGCCGGCCTTGATCTCATCTCATAGTCTTTTCAGTTGCTCCTGCATACTGACCTTGCCGGCAATGATTGCCCTCAGTTGTGCAACGGGAACCCGTTCCTGAAGCATTGAATCGCGGTACCTGATGGTAACGGTGCTGTCCTCCGCAGTCTGGTAATCAATGGTGATGCAGTAGGGTGTGCCTATCGCATCCTGCCTGCGGTAACGTTTACCTATCGAGTCCTTCTCATCATACTGGCAGTTGAAGTCGAATTTCAGGTCATCCATTATCCGGCGTGAAATATCAGGCAGCCCGTCCTTTCTTACCAGCGGGAGCACAGCCAGCTTCACGGGTGCAAGCACTGACGGGAGTCTGAGAACGACCCTGCTATCAGCAGCCCCGCCTTCTTTGGTGAGATCCTCCTCATGGTATGAGGCTGCCATCACCTGCAGGAACATACGGTCAACACCTATGGATGTCTCAATGACATACGGGATGTATGATTCATTCATCTCAGGATCGAAATACTGCATCTTCTTACCGCTGAATTCCTGGTGCTGCCTGAGGTCGAAGTCGGTTCTTGAATGGATTCCTTCCACCTCTTTGAAGCCAAACGGGAATTTATATTCTATGTCAGCGGCGGCGTTGGCATAATGTGCAAGCTTGTCATGATCATGAAAGCGGTAATTGGCGTCGCCGAAGCCCAGAGCCTTGTGCCACTTCATCCTGGCCTCTTTCCATTTGCTATACCATTCCAGCTCGGTGCCGGGTTTGACAAAGAACTGCATCTCCATCTGTTCAAATTCGCGCATGCGGAAGATGAACTGCCGCGCAACGATCTCATTTCTGAAGGCTTTGCCAATCTGGGCTATCCCGAAGGGGAGCTTCATGCGCCCGGTCTTCTGAACATTCAGGAAGTTGACGAAGATTCCCTGTGCCGTCTCGGGCCGAAGATAGATCTTCAGGGCTCCGTCAGACGTTGAGCCTATCTCCGTGGCGAACATAAGGTTAAACTGCCTGACATCGGTCCAGTTTTTGGTGCCGGAGATCGGACATACGATATCGTTGTCCACAATTATCTGCCTCAGTTCGGCGAGGTCAGGGCCAGCCATGGCATCAACAAATCTTTTGTGCAGCAGATCATATTTTCCCCTGACCTCAACAACGCGCGGATTGGTTGACCTGTACAACGCCTCGTCAAACTTATCTCCGAAACGGCCCCTGGCCTTTTCAATCTCCTTTTCAATTTTCTCGTCGAGTTTTTCTAACTGTTCCTCAATCAGGACATCGGCACGATATCTCTTCTTGCTGTCCTTGTTGTCAATAAGCGGGTCATTGAAGGCATCTACATGACCGGATGCTTTCCAGATGGTCGGGTGCATGAATATCGCTGAATCAAGCCCCACGATATTGTCATGNNCTGTCCCACCAGTATTTTTTTATATTGTTTTTCAGCTCCACACCGTACTGGCCATAGTCATATACTGCCCCAAGTCCGTCATAAATTTCACTTGAGGGAAAAACATAGCCGTACTCTTTGCAGTGAGCTACAAGTTTCTTAAAGATGTCTTCCTGAGCCATAATATTTTTTGGTTCTGCATACTAACCGGGCAAAAGTATATTAAAATCCGCGGTTTTACAATCCACGGAAAATGTGTGAAATCAATTTGTATCTTTACTTTTCGTTTTTGAAAATGCCTGTATGAAAATTCGGTGTGATTTTCTTGTGATTGGGTCGGGTATTGCTGGTCTTTCATTTGCCCTTAAGGCCGCAGATCATGGCAAGGTATGCATTATCACCAAAGCTCAGATGGAGGACTGCAGTACCAACTACGCCCAGGGGGGCATAGCTGCGGTGATGTATGCCCCTGACAACTTTGAGAAGCATGTCAGGGATACGATGGTGGCCGGTGCCGGCTACTGCAATGAGGAGGTTGTCAGAATGGTGGTTAGTGAGGCACCCGACCGTATCAGGGAACTTATTGATCTGGGCGTTGACTTTGACAAGAAGCCTGACGGGAAGCTTGATATGGCGATGGAGGGTGGCCACACCGAGCACAGGATACTGCACCATAAGGACTCCACTGGAGCTGAGATTGAAAAAGTGCTCATTGCCAGGGTGCGGGAACACCGGAACATTACCATTTACGAAGATTACTTTGCGATAGATCTTCTCACCCAACATAACCTGGGAGAATATGTCACCAGGGATTGGAAAAACATTGAGTGTTACGGGGCATATGTAGCGGATCTGGCCACAAGCAAGGTGACGACCTTCCTGGCAAAGTTGACCATCCTGGCAACAGGCGGGTGCGGCAATATCTACCTGACAACCACCAATCCGGTTGTTGCCACCGGTGACGGTGTTGCAATGGTGCACAGGGCAAACGGGGTGGTTGAGAACATGGAGTTCATCCAGTTCCATCCCACCTCGCTATACAATCCGAATGTAAGGCCATCATTCCTCATCACTGAAGCATTGAGAGGCTTCGGGGCTGAACTGCGAAACAGCACCGGTGAAAAATTCATGCCACGTTATCATGTGCGCGGATCTCTTGCCCCGCGTGATGTTGTTGCCAGGGCCATTGACAATGAGATGAAGCTGAGGGGCGATGATTTTGTATGGCTCGACTGCACGCATCTCGACAGCGATGAGCTGAGATCGCACTTCCCTCATATTCATGAGAAGTGCCTGTCAGCTGGTATTGATATCACAAAGGATATGATACCTGTGGTTCCGGCGGCACATTACTCATGCGGAGGTGTAAGGGTTGACAAGGACGGCAGGAGTTCTATTGACCGGCTGTACGCAATAGGGGAGGTGTCATCCACCGGCCTTCACGGCGCCAACAGGCTGGCATCCAATTCGCTTATTGAAGCTGCTGTATACGCTCACCGGGCAGCGGAGAGTGCCACGGCACGCACCGGGAGTCTCACCTATGAGGAGAAGATACCCTCATGGAACTATCACGGCACAACGCACCTCGAGGAGATGATCCTTGTAACACAGAACTACAGGGAGATGCAGATGATCATGAGCAACTATGTGGGCATTGTCAGGTCAGACCTCAGGCTGGCAAGGGCCAAGACCCGCCTTGAGATCATCTACCAGGAGACCGAGGATCTTTACCGCAGATCAACACTGTCGCGCCAGCTGATAGAGCTTCGCAACCTGATAGCAGCCGGCTACCTGGTAATAAAAATGGCACAAAACAGACAGGAGAGCCTGGGGCTGCATTATTCAATTGATTATCCGGCCAGACCAGGTTCTGAATTTTAAATATTTCATATTAATGGAAATCAACACACTCACTGATGCCCCTGTTTCCGGGGATGAAAGCCCATTTATGGCAGCTCCCTTCAGGGGCAAGAACGCTTTCTGGAGGTACTTTCTCGGAGGGGTGGCCCCATTCCTGGTATCCAACATTATCGGAGCCATACCCCTGGCTATAGTGATTATCAGTTACACGCTTGATGGCTCAACACTGCCCCAGAAGGGTGGGATGCCTGATTTTGAGTTGATGGGAATCGATCTCAACCTCGGGTTTGCCCTGACCCTTTTTCCGTTCATCCTTGCCTTTTTCACCGTAGTCTGGCTGGTAAAGCCACTGCATAACCGCAGTTTTGGAACGGTGATCAATGGTGGCCGGAAGGTACGGTGGGGTAAGATGCTGTTTTCAGCTTTTTTATGGATTGCCATATCCGCCGCCTGGCTGTTCTGGTCAGTCCGTACTGACCCCGGCAATTTCAGTCTGAACAACACTTCAAGGACGCTTTTGATCCTGGCAGCCCTGTCACTGTTACTCATACCATTCCAGGCGGCTTTTGAGGAGATCATCTTCAGGGGTTACCTGATGCAGGGTTTTGCCGTGCTAACGCGAAACAGATGGCTTCCCATTCTCATAACATCACTGCTTTTCGGGCTGATGCATTCGCTTAACCCGGAGGTCCGGGAGTACGGGTTTTTCACTATGATACCCCAGTATGTCTTCTTCGGGCTTGTATTCGCTGTGCTGACAATGTTTGATGACGGCATAGAACTGGCCATCGGTGCACATGCAGCCAACAACGCCTTTCTGTCAGTGTTTGTTACACACAAGGATTCAGCGTTGCAGACGCCCGCCATGTATGAACAGTTGGAGATCTATCCCTGGAAGGATTTTATCGGACTTGTGGCCATGTCAGTGGTGTTCGTGGTCATAATGGCTGTGGTCTACCGCTGGAAGGATATCCGAAAGCTTTATGCAAGGATAACCGTTTCAGATTCCGTAGATGCCGGTTAGGTCACTGCTTCTGCAACCTCCCCATTTCTCGCGTATCCCGTCTAATATTCCCCTGATTTCGATGACATCAAGGGAGGTAAGGAGTCTGAGCCTGGTCTCCCTGAAGTCTGGCAGTCCTTTGAAATAATTTGAAAAGTGCCTCCGCATCTCCAATATTGATGATTTGCCTTCCTTGTGTTCAAGTGACTTGTCAAGGTGCAGCAGCGCGAGATCAACCTTCTCATCTACAGTAGGTTCCGGGAGTAGTTCTCCTGTTTTCAGGTAGTGTCTTATCTCCCTGAAGATCCATGGTCTTCCGAAGGTGGCCCTGCCAATCATTATGCCGTCAACGCCGTACTTTTCGAACATGACTTTGGCCTTTTCAGGTCCGTTGACATCGCCGTTACCAATGATCGGTATCGTGATCCGGGGATTATTTTTTACCTCGCCGATCAGTGTCCAGTCGGCCTCACCGCGATACATCTGTGCCCTGGTACGGCCGTGTATGGTCAGTCCTGCAATGCCGGTGTCCTGCAGTCGTTCTGCAACATCAACGATTATTTTGCTGCTGTCATCCCACCCGAGCCTGGTCTTGACTGTCACCGGAATCCTGACTGCTTTTATGATAGCAGAGGTCATCTCAATCATCAGCGGTATATTCTGAAGCATTCCGGCGCCGGCGCCGCGGGCAGCAATTTTTCTGACAGGGCAGCCGAAGTTAATGTCAATAAGGTCTGGCTGTGCCTCCTCCGCCAGTATGGCAGCTTCAACCATTGACTCAATGATATGACCGTAAAGCTGTATGCCAATAGGCCTTTCATAGTCGAACAGGTCAAGTTTTTTAACGCTGCTCTTTCCGTCCCTGATAAGCCCGTCAGAGGAGATGAACTCGGTATACATGAAGTCGGCACCGAACATCTTGCAGACGTACCTGAATGAGGGGTCTGTGATGTCCTCCATGGGAGCAAGAAAGAGAGGCTGCTCCCTGAGAATGGTGTTCCCGAGTTTCAAGGGAGGCTAGTTTTTGTTCTGGTCAACCTCAAAAAGGGTAGGAGAAAGGTCCTGTCCGGCGGTCTCGTTTTTGCGGAAGACATATACAAGCCCGTACTTTTCGGCGCTGGCCCTCTTTTCAGCTTCGGGCAATGAAGCAAAGCTGGCTTCTATCTCATTCCACAGTGCCGTGATAAGATCATCAGCTTCACCCCGCATGTCAGAGGTCTTGTTTACGCACTCGGTGGCCCGGCGGTTTATTGTCTTGTAATGATTACGTGTCTCAAGGAATTTTTCATAACGCACCTTGACCACGGCGACAGACGGGTTGGTGACCGGGGTGCTGCCTTTCCTTATCCTGTATTCTTCTCCGTCAATTATCCGCTTTCCCCATGCAACAAGCTCATTCTCGCTTGTGAGTGAAGGGATGGACGAATCATCCGAGGCAATACCGTAAAATGATCTTGTTTCAGGCGGAACCTCCCCGCGGGCTATGGCCATATTCATGACCTTAAGGAAATGAGTTATGTATAATCTTGCCTTTCGTGCGGTATCCTGGTTTGATTTGCTCTTTTCCGTCTGGTTGACAAGAGTTTGCTTCTGGTGGCTTATGGTATTCTCAAAGACCGGGAGAAAGGCCTGGATCTTCACAAGAGTCTTCATTGAAAAAGCAAGCCGGAAGGGCGGTATATCCTTGCTCATTTCAACAGCTTTTTTAAATGCCCGGAGACGGGCAGAATCAGTGTTGGGCAGGCGACGATAAGGCATAGAATTATGATGTAATTAATTATGGCGGTATGCGAATATAAGCTCTTATTTATTTATAGCAATGCCCTTCGCAATTAAAATATGTTGATATCCTGAAAAATATCAACAGCTCTTGTTACATTAGCATGATGATATAAAAACCATAAAGATATGTTCCCAAAAGAAGTTTACATTAACCGCCGCAACAGGCTGAGGCCTCTCATGAACAACGGCATAGCCCTCTTTACGGGCAATGTTGAGTCTCCGATGAACTATCCTGATAATACTTATCACTGGAGGCAGGACAGTGATTTTCTATATTTTTTTGGCATTGATCTT
This sequence comes from Bacteroidales bacterium UBA1458, assembly GCA_002325785.1. Taxonomy (GTDB): domain Bacteria; phylum Bacteroidota; class Bacteroidia; order Bacteroidales; family VadinHA17; genus SR-FBR-E99. The sequence continues at coordinate 17,352 of DCSU01000040.1, forward strand.
CCCGGGCTGACAGGCATGATAGATTTCAATTCCGGAGAGGAGTGCATCTTCGGCAACGACTTCGATGTTGATGATATTGTCTGGATGGGGCCGCAGCCATTGATTAAGGAACTTGCGGCCAGTGCGGGGGTAGAGCATAATCTCCCGATGTCAAAGCTTGATGACTACATTAATCACGCAATCTCCGGAGGAAGGCCGGTGCATTTCCTTCCGCCCTACAGGGCTGAGACCAAGATGACCCTCGGAGCGCTTCTTCATGAAAATCCATGCCAGATGCGTACCAAAGCATCAGAGAGTCTTATCCGGGCAGTGGTTTCTCTCAGGTCGATAAAGGAGGATATTGAGATTGCAGAGATAGAAAAGGCAGGCGATATAGCCTGCGAGATGCAGACCACAGCCATGCGCATGTGCAAGCCTGGTGTCAATGAACAGGAGATATTCGGCACTATTGAAGGCATAGCATGGGCAAGGGGCAGCGGACCATCGTTCCCGACGATCCTGAGCATCAATGGCCAGACGTTGCACAATCATAAACATGTCAACATACTCAGGGAAGGAAGAATGATGGTCACGGACTGCGGGGCTGAATCCAATATGCATTATGCTGCTGACCTGACCCGTACTACCCCCGTCGGCGGCCGCTTCAACCAGCGACAGAGGGAGATCTATGAGATAGTGTTGAAGGCAAATGTTGAATCCATTAAGAAAGCCGGTCCCGGAATCTCAAACCGTGATCTGCACCTCGGCGCTTGCGGTATCATTGCTTCAGGACTGAAGGAGCTGGGACTGATGAAAGGTGATACGTCCGAGGCTGTTGCCGCCGGCGCTCATGCTCTTTTCATGCCTCACGGGCTGGGTCACATGATGGGCCTCGATGTTCATGACATGGAGAGTCTTGGCGAAAATTATGTCGGTTACAATGATGAGGTAAAACGCAGCGCGCAGTTCGGGCTCCGGTCATTGCGATTTGCACTGCCCTACAAACCGGGTCACGTATTCACGGTAGAGCCGGGCATTTATTTCATCCCTGAACTGGTTGCCAAATGGAAGAGCGAAGGACTGCACAAGGACTTCATCAACTTCGATAAGGTGGAGAGCTATCTGGATTTCGGAGGTATAAGGATAGAGGATGACGTTCTGATTACGGCACAAGGCTCAAGGATGCTTGGTAAAACCGCACCCAAGACAGTGGCAGAGATTGAATTNNAAGGTTGTCGTTTCTTTTCAGAGCGCCTTGTAATATTCCCGGTTTAAGCGGGCAATATTGAACAGCTTAATCTGCTTGGGGCACTGTGCTTCGCATGCTCCTGTGTTTGAACAGTTGCCGAAGCCCTGCCGGTCCATCTCGGCAATCATCGCCCTGACCCTCTCTTTTGCCTCGGGTCTGCCCTGTGGCAGAAGAGCGTATTGGGATATTTTCGCCGACACAAACAGCATTGCGGAGGCGTTCTTGCATGCCGCCACGCAGGCGCCGCATCCTATGCATATTGATGCGTCGAAAGCGAGATCACTGTTTTTCTTGTTTACCAGAACCGCGTTGGCGTCAACTGCAGCACCGGTGGTAACAGTTATGTATCCTCCGGCTAATTGTATCTTATCCATGGCACTGCGGTCAACGATCAGGTCCCTGATCACCGGGAAGGGTTTTGCCCTCCAGGGTTCCACAACAATTGTCTCACCGTCTTTGAAATACCTCATGGAAAGAAGGCAGGTAGTCAGCCCCGGAACCGGTCCGTGGGGATAGCCGTTTATGTACATACCACAGCTGCCACAGATGCCCTCATGGCAATCATGCTCAAATGCGACAGGCTCTTCGCCCTTTTCCATAAGAGTATGGTTCAGGTATGCAAGCATCTCCACAAAAGACATCTCGGGAGCTACTCCGTCAAGATCATATTTTGCGAATCCGCCCTTTGATCCGGCATCCTTCTGTTTCCATATTTTAAGTGTAAGCTTCATATCTTTCCGGGCTATGTATTACTTGTAACTTCTCTGTTTGAGTTCCACGAACTCGAATTTCAATTCTTCCTTATTTAAAATAGGGGCCTGGTCATTATTGTATTCCCAGGCTGCCACATAAGCAAATTCGTCATCATTTCTCAGGGCCTCATGATCGGCTGTCTGGCTCTCTTCCCTGAAGTGCGCACCGCATGACTCCCTTCTGTTCAGGGCGTCATAAATCATCAGTTCGCCAAGCTCAAGAAAATCTGCCATTCTGCCTGCTTTCTCCAGTTCCTGGTTAAGCTCGTCAACACTACCCGGTATAAAAATGTCATTCCAGAACTCATCTCTCAGATCCTTTATCATTTTAAGAGCTTCAGTCAGTCCTGCCTCATTGCGCGTCATCCCGCAATGATCCCACATTATCTTGCCAAGTTTTTTATGAAAATCGGTAGCAGTCTGTTTCCCTCTGACAGCAAAAAGCCTGTTTATCCGCTCAACAGCTTTCTCTTCAGCTTCCCGGAATTCCGGAAGATCAGTCTTTATTCTGGGTGTTCTTATCTCAGGAGCCAGGTAGTTGCTGATTGTAGAGGGCAGGATGAAGTAACCGTCTCCTGCTCCTTGCATCAGAGAGCTGGCTCCAAGACGGTTAGCACCGTGATCTGAGAAATTTGATTCACCAATGGCAAAGAGGCCGGGAATAGTTGTCATAAGCTCGTAATCGACCCAAAGGCCTCCCATTGTATAATGGCCGGCAGGATATATGCGCATGGGTTCAACATACGAATTGATACCCGTTATGTCCTTGTACATCTCAAAGAGATTGCCGTATTTGTCCTCTATTGCCTTTTTCCCCTGTTTGTTTATGGCATCCCGGAAATCGAGGTT
>DCSU01000040.1:20196-20344 GCA_002325785.1 Bacteroidales bacterium UBA1458
CACGTCGCGCGGCACGAGATTGCCAAAGGCAGGGTACCTGCGTTCAAGGTAATAGTCGCGTTCTTCATCCGGTATTTCATTGGAGGGCCGTTTATCGCCCTTTGCTTTTGGCACCCAAACTCTTCCGTCGTTACGCAGTGACTCTGAC
>DCSU01000110.1:0-637 GCA_002325785.1 Bacteroidales bacterium UBA1458
ATTGAATTTTTCCTTTGCCAGGACTACTATCGAACGACCTTCGGGTGTCTCATCGGATAATGAAGAAAGCTGGGCTGCACCGGCGAGTTCTTCAATGCTTATACCTTCGGCAGGTATAAAATCAGTCGCCATGCGGTTACCCAGGGTAATTGTTCCTGTTTTGTCGAGTAACAGAACATCAACATCCCCGGCTGCTTCAATGGCACGTCCACTTGTTGCAATGACATTCCGTTGTAAAAGTCTGTCCATTCCACTGATACCAATAGCACTCAGCAAACCCCCGATGGTAGTAGGTATTAAACAAACCAATAAGGCTATCAGCACCGGAAGGGTTAAGTTTTGCGACAACGGCAAACCCGAAGCGACAAGGCCATATCGGAAAAAAGCAGGAAGAGTCATAACGGCCAGTAAAAACACAATTGACAGACCGGAAAGTAAAATTGAAAGAGCGATTTCATTCGGGGTTTTCTGTCTTTTTGCCCCTTCAACCAGAGCAATCATACGGTCTATAAACGCATTGCCGGGTTCGGTTGTAATACGGACTAAGATGCGGTCGCTGATAACCTTAGTCCCCCCGGTTACTGCCGAACGGTCGCCTCCGCTCTCCCTTATAACCGGAGCTGATTCGCCAGTAATT
>DCSU01000110.1:677-2507 GCA_002325785.1 Bacteroidales bacterium UBA1458
TCAGTTGCAGAAACAGAATACTCGCGTTTCCCTTCCATTTTGCGGGCTTTTGTCTGTGTCCGGCTTTTTCTCAATGAATCGGCTTGTGCTTTACCCCGTCCTTCGGCAATTGCTTCTGAGAAATTGGCAAAGAATACAGTAAACCATAGCCAGATTGATATCTGAAGGTTAAATGATGAAAAGGAACCCTGAAAAAGTTCAATAATCACTATGACAGACGTAATCACAGAACCTAATGCCACAATGAAAATAACAGGGTNNTTTAATTAACAACACAGGGTTAAATTTCATAAAGCTGTCTTTGGCAGCTTGTACCAATATAGTTTTATTAAAAAGGCTTGTATGATGTTTTGTACTCATGGCAATCTGATATTAAAAGGTTATTCCATTCTTCATAAGCAAATGCTCTATGACAGGGCCAAGCGATAAGGCAGGAAAGAATGTTAATCCGCCTACAATAAGAATGACAGCAATTAACAAACCTATGAATAACCAGTTATCGGTGTGAAAAGTACCAGCTGAAGGCGGGATAGTTTTCTTTTCAGCCATACTTCCGGCAATTGCCAATACAGGGATTATTACCCCAAAACGGCCTATTAACATGCCTAGACCCAAAGCAATGTTATAAAAACCAGTATTGGCATTTAGCCCGGCAAAAGCACTGCCATTGTTTCCGGCTGCTGAACTGAATGCATAAAGAATTTCGGAGAACCCGTGTGGCCCCGGATTGTTTAGGCTTGATAATCCATAGCTGCTTACAGATGCCCAGGCAGAAAAGAGTAATATAACTGCACTTGGTGCAAGCACTGCAATTATTGCCATTTGAACTTCGAAAGCCTCAATTTTTTTGCCCAGATATTCAGGGGTACGCCCAACCATCAGTCCGGCAATAAAAACGGTAAGGATTATAAAAATTATCATCCCATACAATCCGGCTCCGACACCACCAAAAATAACTTCCCCCAACATAATATTCAGCATCGCAACCATCCCTGCCAGGGGAGACATACTATCGTGCATGGAATTTATGGAACCGTTAGAGGCTGCACTTGTTGAAGTCGACCACAGTACACTATTTGTAATTCCGAACCGGGTTTCTTTTCCCTCCATTAATTGCAGGTTCCCAAAAACAGGGTTTGCAGAATATTCGGCATATAATGAAATAGACAATCCAATCACAAACAGAATTTGCATTACATAAAATACTATCCAGCCCTGCCGGGCAGAACCAACCATTTTCCCGTAAGTAAATGTCAGTGACGCCGGGATAAGAAGGATTGACAGCATCTCAAGGAAATTACTGATTGGGGTCGGGTTTTCGAATGGGTGGGAACTGTTGGAATTAAAGAATCCACCGCCATTGGTCCCTAACTGCTTAATCGCAATTTGGGAAGCCACCGGACCCATTGGTATAATCTGCTGAGCTCCTTCCAATGTTTGAGCAGTTTCATAAGTTTTAAAATTCTGAATTACTCCCTGTCCGGTCAGGACAATCGCAAATACAATAGACAAAGGCAATAAAACATATATTATTGACCTGGTTAAATCAGTCCGGAAGCTCCCGATTTTATCGGTTGTTTTGCGGGATATTCCTCGTATGACAGCCAATAATACAGCTATTCCGGTGGCTGCACTCACAAAATTCTGCACCGTTAATCCGATCATCTGAACGAAATAGCTCAACGTTGTTTCTCCTGCATATCCCTGCCAGTTTGTATTGGTTACAAAACTTACTGCGGTATTGAAAGCCGAATGCCCTGATACATTGTCTAAATGAGCGGGATTTAACGGTAAGTAAGCCTGAAATAGTTGTATAAGAAATAAGAAAAT
>DCSU01000110.1:2549-11923 GCA_002325785.1 Bacteroidales bacterium UBA1458
GTCAGTTTTTCAAGCCAGCCGAAAACAGGTTTCATTATATGCTTTTCGCCTGAAAACACTTTGTACATGTAATTTCCCAAAATGGGAGTTAACCCAATTATTAAGGAAAGAAACAGTATCACCTGAAGGACATCAAGTGCAGTCATGAATTAAAATTTTTCAGGTTTGATAAGTGAATAAATAAGATAACCCAGGATAAACAGGGCAATTACTGCTCCTGCAACATAACCCGCTGAGTCTGATGTATCATGGGTTAAAAATATAAATGTTGCAATCATATCTGATCATTTTAAAATCGATACAAATTTGCAACGGAACGTATAAGTGTTTTATAATGATTTACTGTGATAGTATAAAGAAATTATCACTGATGCTCGCAAGCCCATATCTTTCCCCAATAAGTCACCCAAAAGCAAAATAGCACTGATAATCAGTGCTATTAGCTTTTAAATCGTGATCCCGGGGCGACTCGAACGCCCAACCAACAGAACCGGAATCTGTCATTCTATCCATTGAACTACGGGACCGTCAAGGATGCAAAAGTAACCCGACAGGAGCACTTTTCAAAACTTATGCATCAAATATACTTGCCGGCATGACAGGTTGACGGTACTGATAAGGCAGTTCCGGGAGTCACGGTAACTGTTTCCGCAGTCTCTAATCGCAATCAATATCGCTTCCTCAGGGGATTTTAGCCAAAGTTTTCCTAATTTTGCACCCCAGATGCGCAAAAAAAAGCGAACATGAAGGACTATAATTTCAGCGGGATAGAAAAGAGATGGCAGGAGTACTGGGAGGTGAACAAGACCTTCAGAACTGAGGATGACTTTACCAACCCGAACAAGTACTATATCCTTGACATGTTCCCCTACCCTTCCGGAGCCGGCCTCCATGTAGGCCACCCCGAGGGATACACCGCCACTGACATCATGGCCCGCTACAAGCGCATGAAGGGCTTTAACGTCCTCCACCCGATGGGATGGGACGCCTTCGGCCTGCCGGCAGAACAGTACGCCATACAGACAGGTACACACCCGGCCGTTACAACAAACAAAAACTGCGACACCTTCCGCCGCCAGATAAAAGAGCTGGGACTAAGCTACGACTGGGACCGCGAGATCAACACCACTGATCCCGCTTACTTCAGATGGACCCAGTGGATCTTCCTGAAGCTGTACAACACCTGGTATGACCAGGCGAATGAACGGGGACGCGATATCAATGAGCTCCCCATCCCCCTTGACGTGATCAAGGCCGGAGATGAGGCCAGAAAGAAATATATTGACTCCAAAAGACTGGCCTACTATGACGATGCCCAGATCTGGTACTGTCCGTCATGCCGCATCGTCTGCGCCAATGAGGAGGTGCTGACAGACGGCTCACATGAGAAGTGCGGAAACAAGGTGGTCCGCAGAAACCTCAAACAGTGGATGCTGCGCATACCCTATTACGCCGAGAGACTCCTCAGCGGACTTGAGAAGCTAGACTGGCCCGAAGGCATCAAGGAGATGCAGCGTAACTGGATAGGCCGCTCAACAGGTGCCGAGGTAGACTTCATGATTGACGGACATAAAGAGATAATTACGGTCTATACAACGCGCCCCGACACACTCTTCGGCGCAACATACATGGTGCTATCACCGGAACACCCGATGGTTGCCGGCCTCACAAGCCCCGAACAGAAACAGAAGGTTGATGATTACATTGTCTCAGCCTCCCTGAAGTCAGACCTTGACCGCACTGACCTGGCAAAGGATAAAACCGGCGTCTTCACCGGAACATATGCCATCAACCCGGTCAATAACAAAAAGATCCCCGTATGGGTAGCCGACTATGTTCTTATGGGGTACGGCACCGGCGCCATCATGGCCGTACCGGCACATGATGAGCGCGACTTCGAGTTTGCAAAGAAGTTCGGGATTGACATTGTATGCATCCTCTCCCCCGCAATCGATGACCCGGAGCAGAAGAAGCGTATCATCTCCGGCAAAGAATGCTGGAGCGGAGACGGCGTCTATATCAACTCTTCCGACAGCGAACGCCAGATAACCCTTGACGGGCTCAACGTAGAGAAGGGCATAGCAACCATCACCAGGTGGATTGAGCAGAGAAACATAGGTATTCACCGCGTCAACTACAAGCTGCGCGACTGGCTCTTCAGCCGGCAGCGCTACTGGGGTGAACCCTTCCCCGTCATCCACTGGGAAGACGGCCGGATAACACTCGTTGATGAGAAAGATCTTCCGCTGACCCTCCCCGAGCTTGAGGTATATGAACCGGGCGAAAACGGTGAGTCGCCACTGTCAAACGCAACAGACTGGCTGTATGTCACTGACAACGAGGGACGCCGCGGTAAGCGTGAGACCAACACCATGCCTCAGTGGGCAGGCTCATGCTGGTACTACCTGAGATTCATAGACCCTAAAAACGACCATGAGATATTTGACAGTGCAAAGGAGAAATACTGGATGCCTGTTGATCTTTATATCGGCGGAGCCGAGCATGCCGTGCTCCACCTGCTCTACAGCCGCTTCTGGCACAAGGTGCTCCATGACCTGGGTATTGTCTCCACAGACGAACCCTTCATGAAACTCTTTAACCAGGGGATGATTCTGGCTTTTGCCTATGAGACGGCAACGGGAGCAAAGGTGGCATCAGACCAGGTCTCTGAGAAAGAGGGACGATTCATTATCACTGAGACAGGCGAAGAGGTGAAGCAGATCGTTGCCAAGATGTCAAAGAGCCTCAAGAATGTCATCAACCCTGATGACGTGGTGAAAAGCTACGGCGCGGATACACTCCGGCTCTTCGAGATGTTCCTCGGACCTCTTGACGCAACCAAGCCCTGGGACGAAAAAGGGATAAAGGGACCTTTCAACTTCCTCTCAAGAGTATACCGTCTCATCGCCAACAGCGAAAATATAACCGACGGTGAAGAAGACCCCGAGATACTAAGGGTCCTGCATAAGACTGTAAAAAAGGTGACTGAAGATATCGAGGCACTACGCTTCAACACAGCCATTGCAGCAATGATGATCTTCCTTAATACAGCTTTCAAAAAGGAGAAGATCACCCGTGACACGGCGGCGGTCTTCATCAAACTGCTCTCTCCCTTTGCTCCTCATCTGGGTGAGGAACTATGGCAGCTGACAGGTCATACCGGAACGATAGCCTATGAGCCATGGCCCGTAGCTGAGGAGAAATACCTCACGGAAGATGTTTTTGAATGCCCGGTGTCGGTCAACGGGAAGATGAGGTTCAAGATTGAACTGCCTGTCAACCTGCCCCAGGATGAGGTAAAAAAGATTATCCTTGCAGATGAGCGTGCCCAAAAGTGGATCGGCACGGCCACCCCGAAGGTGATCATAGTTCCTAACCGTATAGTAAATATTGTTTTATGAGATTACCGGTTTCCGTACTTGCGATCATAGCAGTCATACTGATTAATGCAGCCTCCTGCAAACGATCAACCACCGCTGAATCACCGCTGAAAAAAACAATATCAGATACTACAGCCGTTGCTGTCCCGGCAACGGATTCTGCAGATCTTGCAGGTACGGCATTCACAGTGCCGCAAGAGTCTACGCCGGCTACTCCAGGCGGTCTTTCAGCATCATCCGGGCTGATCGCCTCGGGAGCAGAAGAAAATGTATCAGGCGCTGCTTCTTCCGCGCCCTCATCATCCGACAGCGCCGCCATGCTCTTTGGCATCCCCGTTGACTCGTATAATATAGTGACAGGGAAGGTTAAGAGGAACCAGTTCATCTCCACAATCCTGTCAGCCAATGGAGTGCCATGGGATACTATAGAGACGCTCCTACGCGAGAACAGGGAGACCTTTGACCCCAGAAGAGTCCGTACCGGAAGTACTTACTCCGTTCTGCTGACTAAGGACACCCTTAGCCGGCCTGATTACTTCATTTACACGCATGATCCGAAGGTATCATATGTCTTCTCCCTGAAGGACACACTGGCCATATACCGCTACGATGCGGAGATAAAGCGGACGCTCAGGTACTCATCCGGGACAATCACCACCTCGCTATGGGAGGCGGCAACAGAAAATGATCTGAACCCTAATCTCTCTGCCGAACTGTCAGAGATCTATGCCTGGACAATTGACTTCTTCGGCCTGCAGAAGGGCGACAGGTTCAAGGTGATTTATGAGGAGGAGTTCATAGGGGAAGAATCCATAGGTATAAGAAGGGTTCATGCAGCTCTCTTCGAGCATGCAGGCAATCCCATCTTCGCCATCCCATACATCCAGGACAGCACGATGTCATTTTATGACACCACCGGTGCCAGTCTGCGGAAGGCCTTTCTCAAGGCGCCGCTGCGTTACTCGCGAATCAGTTCACGCTTCTCGGGCGCCAGGCTCCATCCGGTGCTGAAGATTGTCAGGCCCCATCACGGTGTTGACTATGCCGCACCTATTGGCACGCCTGTGGTGGCTATAGGCGACGGGAGGGTGACCAGCACCGCCTATGAGGGCGGGGCCGGGCGGATTGTGCGCATCAAACACAACAGCGTCTATTCAACAGCTTACATGCACCTCTCGCGCTTCGGACCCGGCATCTCATCAGGTGTCTATGTAAAACAGGGGCAGGTGATAGGATATGTAGGCAGTTCCGGTCTCTCAACAGGTCCGCATCTCGACTTCAGGTTTTACCGTAACGGTTCTGCCATTGACCCCCTGAGGGTTGAGTCTCCCCCTGTTAACCCCGTGGCTACAGAGTCGATGGAAGAGTTCAGAAGGGTGGCAGAGGGATACATTAATCTGTTTGCAACAATCGATTATTGAAATTTTCGATTTGAGATTGTCGATTGTTGATTGTCGATTGTCGATTGTCGATTGTCGANNAGGCAGTAGGCAGTAGGCAATAGGGGTTGCCCGTTGGGCATGAAGTATTGTAGCCTGAAGTAGTTGGTGTTTTTTGGATGCCCGTGGGGCATTCATTATTATTGGCAGTCGGCAGTCATTTCATGCAGTAGGCAATAAGTCAATAAATCGTTGGCAGTCCACAGTCGGCAGTTGTAATAGACAATAATTTGTCAATCAATAGTTTAAAGATATTTACTACAGACTCTTGTATTATTGAATTACCTGAAGCCAATTACTGCTACTGCCTATTGCCTACTGCCTACTGCCTGATCAGATACCATCAATAAGCCGGCTGATCACCGCCGGATAATGCTCGTATTCCAGGGCATGGATCCTGGCAGCCAGGCTCTGCACATCATCGCCGGGCAGTACGGGGCACCTGGCCTGGAAGATTATGTCGCCCGAATCATAATGCTCGTTCACATAATGGATGGTGATCCCGCTCTCTGTGCTCCCGGCATCCAGCACCGCCCTGTGCACCCGGTCGCCATACATCCCTTTCCCCCCGAACCGGGGAAGAAGGGCGGGATGAATGTTGATTATCCTGCCACGGAAAGTCTCAATTAACTGCCCCGGGACAAGCCACAGAAACCCTGCCAGAACAAGCATGTCAGTATGCTTTCTCTGAAGCATCATCTGCACCTCTCCCGTCTCATAAAACTGGCTTCGGTCGAAAAAAAACGAGTCGACCCCAAGTGCCGCAGCCCTTTCCAAAACCTTCGCCTGAGGCTTGTTTGACAAAACAAGGGTTACTTTCGCATTATTATCGTTCGAAAAGTGCCTTATTATGTTTTCCGCGTTCGTCCCGGCACCTGAGGCTAGAATGGATATATGTTTCATCTTCTGATACTTAACACGATTATTGACACATGGCGCCGGTAGTGTAAAAAAAGGGTTAAAAGACTGATTCGCTTTAATTTATCCCTGCATCAATGTAAATTTCCGGTAAATTGTTTGAAAAATATGGTACAAATATATTTCTTTGCAGAGTTTTTAAAACGAGTATTAACGTAAAATTGATTGGTATGTCTGACATTTCTACTAGAGTAAAGAAAATCATCGTTGAAAAGCTTGGCGTTGATGAGGCAGAGGTTACTCCCGAAGCACATTTCACTAATGACCTTGGCGCTGATTCTCTTGATACAGTCGAGCTGATCATGGAATTCGAAAAGGAATTCAACATTGGAATTCCTGATGATCAGGCAGAAAGCATTAGCACAGTTGGCGAAGCCATTAAGTATATTGAGGAAAACGCAAAGTAGTTTTCTCCGATAATCTGACATGAGGCGCGTAGTAGTTACCGGGATGGGGGCATTGACTCCTATCGGCAACAATTTGCAGGATTTCTGGAAAGGTCTTGTTGATGGTATCAGCGGAGCCGGGCTTATAACTCATTTTGACACCAGTAAGTTCAAAACGAGATTTGCCTGTGAGCTCAAGGACTATGATCCTGCAAAATATTTTGAAAGGAAAGAGGCTCGTAAGATGGACCGCTACGCCCAGTATGCCATGGTTGCGGCTGCTGAGGCTGTGGCGAATGCGGGATTAGATCCGGAAGCTACTGACAAGGACCGTTCAGGTGTTATATGGGCCTCAGGTATAGGTGGTATTGAGACTATTCTTGAAGAGGTTAAGGGGTATGTTATGGGTGATGGAACTCCCCGTTTCAGTCCCTTTTTCATTCCCAAGATGATCAGTGACATCGCTGCCGGCATGCTCTCCATCAAATACGGTTTCCGTGGTCCCAATTTCGCTACGGTATCGGCCTGCGCCTCTTCAACCAATGCCCTTATTGACGCCTATTACTACATCCTGCTTGGCAAGGCTGACCTGTTCATTGCAGGAGGATCGGAAGCATCAATCAATCCTCCCGGCATCGGCGGGTTCAATTCAATGCAGGCCATGTCAACAAATAATGAGGAATTTGCCACCGCTTCCAGGCCATTTGATGTGACCCGCGACGGGTTTGTCATAGGCGAGGGCGCCGGTGCCCTGATACTTGAAGAACTGGGCCATGCGAAGGCAAGAGGCGCAAGGATCTATGCCGAAGTTGTTGGCACGGGCCTCACTGCTGACGCCTATCATATTACAGCGCCACACCCCGACGGGATGGGAGCGATAAACGTAATGAAACAGGCTATTACCGAGGCAGGGCTGACGCCGGCGGATGTTGATTACATCAACCTGCACGGAACAGCAACCCCGCTAGGTGATATTGCTGAGGTCAAGGCTATCCTGGCTGTCTTCGGCGAACATGCCTACAAGATGAATATCAGCTCCACAAAATCCATGACAGGTCACCTTCTCGGCGCCGCCGGTGCCGTTGAAGCCATTGCAACCATCATGGCCGTGGTACATGATATAGTCCCACCCACCATCAACTTCAGGAATCCTGACCCTGCCATTGACAAGGATCTGAACCTGACCCTGAACAAAGCACAGGAAAGAACCGTGAATGTTGCCCTGAGCAACAACTTCGGCTTCGGAGGGCATAATGCCTCTATTTTGATCAGGAAATTCATGGAATAGTGTTCCTGCTCAACAGGAAGAAGAACAACACGCTCATACACAACAGGAAGGAATTCAGCTCCCGCCTCAAGCAGTTGCTTGGTTTCCGCCCTGCGAAACTGAGGCTGTATGAGACCGCCTTCATACATCGCTCTGCAACATACACCCTTCCTGACGGAGTCAAAGTTAATAATGAACGGCTCGAATTCCTCGGTGACGCAATCATAGACAGCATCCTCTCCGATTACCTCTTCCGGATTTACCCCGAAGCTTCTGAAGGCTTCATGACTAAGACCAGGGCACGGATAGTGAACAGGGAGACGCTGAACCATCTGGGGCTCTCAATGGGGCTTGACAGCCTCATTGTCTCAAACCTTTCGGCATCCGACTCACCCCGTAACCTGCATGGCAACGCCGTTGAAGCGCTGGTGGGCGCACTATTCATTGACAGAGGATATAAGCGTACCAGCCGGTTTTTCATTAAGAGGGGGCTTAAAAAGCATCTTGACCTGGCAGCAGTGCTCGCTGCCGAAACAGATTACAAGAGTCTCATCCTCGAGTATTGCCAGAAAAATAAACAAAAGCTTAACTTCACATCACATGAAAAGAATGGCGGTAACGGCATTCCTCCCCTGTTCACCGTCACGCTGGAGATAAACAACGAGCCGGCGGCGCAGGGCGAAGGCACAACAAAAAAAGAGGCTGAACAGGAGGCATCGATGATTGCCTGGAACAAGATACGAAAGGGAAAATAATGAATACCGGAAAAAAAATAACCCGGCACACCATCCCGGGGGAAGAGACCCCGGAATTCTTCTTCCTGGGCGTTGTCTCCGCCGAGTCCGACTACCGTCTCTCAGTCATGATCAACAGACATCTCGGAACTGATCTCCGGAAATGTCCTGATGTAATTACCCTCCGGTCTGACACAGGCACCCCTGCATTCTCCCGCTTCAGCTCCGTCACACCGGACTTTTCCCTTGTATCCAACCGAAGCGAAGGAAACCTTCTGATGCGAAAACTGAAAAACATAGACTTCTTTTTCCTGATGAACGGTCAGACCGACAGAGAGCATGTGGAAACAATGGCAGCATCTCTAAGGGAGATGCCGGATATAACCGCAGTATTCGTTTTCGACAGCAGGGAGATCAGCGACAGAAACCTTTCGGTGCTGGCACTGTAAAAAGAAAGAGGAGACAATCTCTTGCCTCCTCTTCAGTGTTAACCCTAAAACTAACCTAACCTATGAAAAAAACTCCAAATATCTTATATCAATTTTCGTGCCATAACTGACGCAAATATCAGAAATATTTTCGGACCCTACTCTTAATGATACGTTAAATTATTGATATTTAACATATTTTTAATTTTTTCAAACCTATAACTTTTCGGAAATCCTGTTAAAATACGTTAATCCTATGTATTAAGGTTTTAACAGATTACTTTTGTTACAATATGAAACGTAAGTACATAGTCATTCTAGCCATATTTTTCTTTATTGCAATATCAGCGCTGGTGATAATCCAATTCAGGTGGATCAACAGTGTTGTCAGTGCTGAGGATCAGGAGTTCCGTTTTGGTGTTAATGAGGCGCTGAAGGAGGTGGTCAGTGAGATGGAGAGGACTGAGACTTACAACCGCATTATCGGGGAGATCAATCCCGCACCAAATACCAGTGCCATTGATGGTATTTCAGCAGGTATTAACCCCGCCGGCCAGGCCTCCGTTGCCGGTGCNNGGCCAGGGTGAGGAGCCTGGGAGCGTTTCATCCAGGCAGTCGGCAGAGGCAAGACTGCTTGAGAAATACGGTTTTGACCCCAACGTCAGGTCCGTGATTATCAACAGGGCCGGCCGCACCTACCTCCTCAACTCGGACAGTCTCGAGCCCGGGTCCTTCTTTGAGAACACCGTGAATGATCAACAGAGCCTGGCTGCAGGGGCAACGGCACGCATGACCAGCAAGATCATCTCCATAGAGAATATC
>DCSU01000110.1:11949-16803 GCA_002325785.1 Bacteroidales bacterium UBA1458
GTCGCTTGATGCCGTCGGCATCCATCTTGACTATGAATGCGCCGTTCGCGGAGACTACGGCGGCCTGATATACCGCACACCTGACTATACCGAGAGCTCCGGAGCAAATAAGTACCTGCGGCAGCTCTTCCCAAACGACCCGGTTCCCGGAAACAACGTACTCACTATCTATTTCCCGGAAGAAGAGGAGTATAAATTCAACCAGATAGCCTTCATGGCCATATCTTCCATGCTGATATTACTGTTGCTTATAATTCTTTCAACCGGTACCTTCATAGTTATCTTTCGCCAGAAGCGTTTTTCGGAGATCAGGAGTGACTTCATCAACAACATGACNNTTACTTACAGGAACCTTATGGAAGAGAAACGTCTTTCCAATCTGAAAACTGATTTCATCAATAACATGACGCATGAGCTGAAGACTCCTATAGCTACGATATCACTTGCCTCACAGATGCTGGCCGACAAGGCTATTCCGGAGGCTTCGCGTAATACTCCGGGTCTCGCCGCTGTCATAAATGAGGAGAGCACCCGCCTTAAGGTGCTGGTAGAGAAGGTGCTTCAGACCGCCATCTTTGAAAAGGCCAGGCTGGAGCTTAACAAACAAAATACAGATATCCATACTGTTATACTCAGGGCGGTTGATGCCTTCAAACTGCAGGTCAGCGGCCGTGGCGGGGTAATATCAACTTTCCTTGATGCCCCGGACCCCCTCGTACATGCAGACGAATCCAACTTCTTCAATGTGCTTCTCAACCTCCTTGACAATGCACTGAAATACACCAGTCGCATACCCGAGATCACTGTGACCACAGCCGGGTACCACAAAGGGGTTGTCATCACCGTCTCCGACAACGGCATAGGAATCCCCAGGGAACATCTGAAACATATTTTTGATAAATTCTACAGGGTACCCTCAGGAAACACTCACAACATCAAGGGATTCGGCCTGGGTCTCAGCTATGTGAAGACGATTGTGGACGAGCATCACGGGACAATCAGAGTTGAAAGCCAGTCGGGCAAGGGCACCAGGATAATCATACACCTTCCAAAAGAACAGTAGAAATGAAAAAAGTAAGCATCTTACTTGCAGAGGACGACCCCAACCTGGGACAGCTGTTAAAGAACTATCTCAGCGTCAAGGAGTATGATACTACCCTGGTGACTGACGGAGCACAGGCCATGAAGGTTTTCAGGAAGGAAAAATTCCATCTCTGTCTGCTTGACGTGATGATGCCCGAGATTGACGGCTTCGCGCTTGCAAGGGAGATCAGGGCTATAGACCCGCATATACCGGTCATATTCCTGACAGCCAAGAACCTCAAGGAGGATATTATCGAGGGCTTCAAATCAGGAGCTGATGATTATCTGACCAAGCCCTTCTCAATGGAAGAACTGATCTATCGTATTGAGGCTATCCTCAGACGGTCATCAAAGCGCACTACAGACGCCGCGGCTGACAGGTATACCATCGGCAAATTTAACTTTGACGTTACAAAGCAGCTCCTCACCATACAGGATCAGTCGCGAAAGCTCACCACCAAGGAGTCTGAACTCCTCGAGCTGCTCTGCAGGCACCGCAATGAGGTGCTGGAGCGGAATTTTGCTCTGAAATCCATATGGATAGATGACAACTACTTCAATGCAAGGAGCATGGATGTATACATCACGAAGCTTCGCAAGTACCTGAGCAGGGATGAGAAGGTAGAGATCCTGAATATTCACGGGAAGGGGTACAAGCTCCTGTGCTGAAAAAATATACCCCGCACGGAATATTCCGTGCGGGGTATGAGTCTAGGTTAGTTTCAGGGTCTTTAGACTTGTATTTGTTCTTCCCGTCAAAGCCCGACGAAGCGCTAAGTTAACATAAATTCCTTTTTTGCAACAGCCCGGGGCATTTTTTCCAGTCAGTCAAGCTTGAGCACTGCCAGGAAGGCCTGTTGCGGAACCTCAACGTTGCCTATCTGACGCATTCTCTTCTTACCCTTCTTCTGTTTTTCAAGCAGTTTCCTCTTCCTGGTTATGTCACCGCCGTAACATTTGGCCGTAACGTCCTTGCGCACAGCCTTGATGGTCTCGCGTGCTATAATCTTTGCGCCAATGGCAGCCTGGATGGCAATGTCAAACTGCTGTCGTGGAATGAGTTCACGCAGTTTCTCGCACATCCTCCGCCCGAAATCATAAGCATGCCCGCGATGGATAAGGGTTGAGAGGGCATCAACCATCTCCCCGTTGAGGAGAATGTCAAGCCTGACAAGATCGGCTTTTTTATAGTCTGTAATATGATAGTCAAACGAGGCGTAGCCCTTTGATATACTCTTCAGCTTGTCATAGAAATCGAACACGATCTCTGAGAGCGGCATGTCGAATGTCACCTCCACCCTGTCACTGGTGAGATAGACCTGGTTCTTCAGGGTACCCCGCTTGTCAATGCAGAGATTAAGTATCGGTCCCAGGTATTCCGATTTGGAAATTATCTGGGCATTAATATAGGGCTCTTCAATCTCATCAATGGTGGTGACCGGAGGCATCCCGGACGGGTTATGCACGTCAATGACCTCTCCCCGGGTTGTCAGCACCCGGAAAGAGACGTTGGGTACGGTGGTGATGACATCCATGTCAAACTCCCTGTCAAGGCGCTCCTGGATGATCTCCATATGGAGCAGTCCCAGGAAACCGCACCTGAAGCCGAAGCCAAGAGCAGCTGATGATTCCGGGACGAAACTCAGGGAGGCATCATTGAGCTGCAGCTTCTCTATTGAAGCACGCAGATCTTCATAGTCATCGGCGTCAACGGGATAGATCCCTGCAAAGACCATCGGCTTAACATCGGCAAACCCTGATATGGCCAAATGGCACGGTCGGGCTACGTGGGTAATGGTGTCTCCCACTTTCACCTCAGCCGAATTCTTAATCCCTGAGATTATATATCCAACATCGCCTGCGCTTAAGATGCTGCGAGGCTCACGTTTGATCTTCAGAACTCCTATTTCGTCAGCGTCATATTCACTTCCGGCGTTGACAAACTTTACCAGATCATGAGTTCTGACAGTGCCGTGTGCTATCTTGAAATAGGCTATTATGCCCCTGAAAGAATTAAAGACCGAGTCAAAGATCAGAGCCTGGAGAGGTGCATCAGGGTCACCCTTGGGTGGCGGTATCCTGGTGATGATCTCCTCCATTATCCGGTCAACACCCATTCCGGTACGGGCACTGGCCTCAATAATTTCCTCACGTTTGCAGCCAATCAGGTCAACTATCTGGTCCTTAACCTCCTCAGGCATTGCGCTCTGTGAGTCCATCTTGTTCAGCACCGGTATTATCTCCAGCCCGTGCTCAATGGCCATATAGAGATTGGAAATAGTCTGTGCCTGGATGCCCTGGGTGGCATCAACCACCAGCAGCGCTCCCTCACAGGCGGCAATTGACCGCGACACCTCGTAGGAGAAATCGACGTGACCCGGAGTGTCTATGAGATTGAGATAATAGCTTCTGCCCTCATGCGTATAGTCCATCTGAATTGCATGACTCTTTATAGTGATGCCCCTCTCCCTCTCCAGATCCATGTCGTCAAGCATCTGGTCCTGGAACTCGCGCGCATTTATTGTCCCTGTCTTTTCAAGAAGCCTGTCGGCAAGAGTGCTCTTGCCATGGTCAATGTGTGCGATGATGCAGAAGTTACGTATATTGTCCATCAGTGGGGACCGGTTCAATTCAGGTGCAAATATATACAATTTGACCCTTTCTTTACTGCGGTCCTTTTAACGCTTGAACTATCTTTCATTTTAATTAATTTAGCGGATTACCTAATCGGGAACCTATGATAACCCTGGCTCTTTCGGTCACGCTGCTTATCCTGGGATATCTTATCTACGGGAAAGTGACCGAACGGTTTTTCGGTATGGACCCATCGCGGTCCACACCTGCATTCACAAAAAATGACGGCATTGACTATGTACCCATGAAGGGATGGCGTGTGTTCATGATTCAGTTCCTGAACATAGCAGGACTGGGGCCCATCTTCGGGGCCATCCTCGGGGCGATGTACGGCCCGGTGGTATATATTTGGATAGTGGTGGGATGCATCTTTATGGGGGCCACGCACGATTACTTCGGTGGAATGCTTTCCGTCCGCCATGGCGGAGCCAGTCTGCCTGAGCTGGTAGGTACCTACCTGGGTAAGAATATGAGAGCATTTCTCAGGGTCTTTACCCTTTTCCTGCTGCTGTTCGTTGGCGTCGCATTCGTGAGCGGTCCGGCCAAACTGTTGTATACAATGTCCGGGTTCAGTCTCCCATTCTGGCTCGGTCTGATATTCCTCTATTATATCCTGGCTACCCTCCTTCCCATTGACAAGATCATAGGCCTCCTTTATCCTTTCTTCGGCGGGGCGCTTATCTTTATGGCTGTAGGGATTCTGGCAGGCATAGTCGTGAAATGGGCCGGAGGATCGCTGACCCTCATGGAACTAACCCCCGCCACATTAAGAAACTTCCAGCCTGACGCAGCGACAAACTCCATCTTCCCGTTTCTCTTTATTGTTGTCTCCTGCGGAGCCATTTCGGGGTTCCACGCCACACAATCGCCACTGATGGCCAGATGCCTCAGGTCAGAAAGACAGGGCAGGCAGATCTTCTACGGCGCCATGATCGCAGAAGGAATAGTGGCAATAATCTGGGCAACCGCCGCCATGAACTATATGGGTGATGTCCACGGACTCAACTATACTATGACCCATTCTCTTGCCGGCAACCCTGGCATCAAACCTGATCCGGCATGGCTGGTAAACGAGATCTGCCGGTCGTGGCTAGGCAAGACCGGCGCCGTCATTGCGGTAATAGGTGTAGTGGCATG
>DCSU01000119.1:0-204 GCA_002325785.1 Bacteroidales bacterium UBA1458
CGCTTCCCAGAATTCTCGGCTCCTGAAAAAGTGTGACTTTTATAACTGCGGACCGGCAGCTACAAGTCGTTTACCTTCTTCTTCATCAGTATATTTAGCAAAATTGTCGATGAATCGCTTGGCGAGATCTTTTGCTTTTTCATCCCATACTGACTTTTGTTCGTATGTATCGCGCGGATCGAGCACAGCCGGATTTACACCATG
>DCSU01000119.1:281-4178 GCA_002325785.1 Bacteroidales bacterium UBA1458
GTTCCAGCCTGTATTTACAAGGTATGCTTTAGCTCCTGATTTATCCATCCGTTTTACGAGTTCTATTGCATACTTTGTTGGATGAAGGGCTAGGAATGCACGGCCGAAACATGCCGAAAAAGTTGGTTGCGGGGAAGTTACTCCAAGCTCTGTTCCTGCAAGTTTTGCCGTGTAACCACTGAGAAAATGATACATGGCCTGCTCTTTGGTCAGGTGCACAACAGGAGGAAGGACCCCGTAGGCATCACAGGAAAGGAAAATTACGCGTTTCGGATGCCCGCCTTTTGAAACCGGTTTAACGATGTTGTGGATATGATAAATAGGATAGGAAACGCGCGTATTCTCGGTCTTGGCCTCTGACTTGAAATCAATACGCCCGGCAGCATCGACGACAATATTCTCCAGGAGCGCATCCCGCTTGATAGCGTGATAAATGTCGGGCTCCTTTTCTTTCGAAAGGTTGATGCACTTGGCATAGCAACCCCCCTCGAAATTGAACACGCCTTCATCATCCCAGCCATGCTCATCATCACCTATAAGAGCCCTGTCAGGATCTGTGGAAAGGGTTGTCTTCCCGGTGCCCGAGAGCCCGAAGAAGATTGCAACATCACCCTTCTTCCCAACGTTTGCAGAGCAGTGCATTGCTGCTACCCCCTTAAGAGGCAGGTAGTAATTCATCACCGAGAAGATGCCTTTCTTCATCTCTCCGCCGTACCATGAGCCTCCAATGAGAGCCATGTTCTCCGTAAGGTTGAAGAGCACGAAATTCTCTGAATGCATTCCGAATCGCTGCCACTCAGGGTTCACGGTCTTTGATGCCATGAGCACCACGAAATCAGGTTTGTAACTGTCAAGCTCCTCTTCCGTAGGCCTGATAAACATGTTCTTTACAAAGTGTGCCTGCCAGGCAACCTCCATGATAAACCTGACATTTATACGGGTGTCAGCATTGGCCCCGCTGTAGCAATCAACCACGTAAAGCTCCTTCCCTGAGAGCTGACTGACGGCCAGCTTCCTGCAGTGCTCCCAGGCCTCCGCACTGAGTGGCTTGTTGTCAGAGACAGTAGCCGTCTCCGATTTCCACCAGACTGTATTTTCAGTCTTGCTGTCGCGAACTATATATTTGTCCTTGGGCGAGCGTCCGGTGAAGACTCCTGTATCGACAGCCACAGACCCGGTCTCGGTCAGGATACCGCGTTCAAACCCTTCAAGACCGGGAGAGAGCTCATCGTCATACAATCTGTCATAGGATGGATTATATACTAATCCCTTTACCCCGGAAATACCGTATTGCTTTAAGATTTCTTCTGACATCATGTTGAGAGTGCTTTAGATGTCCATCAAAGTTAATAATATTAAGTATTCCAACACCCTGATAATTATCAGAACATCCGGTGAAAAAAAATCATGGTTGTAATACACACTAAATAACTATCTTTAAATGGCAATACACAACGAAATGAGAACGATAATACTGTTAATTCTTTTTCTCCTCTCTTTAGCCGTTAGTGCTCAGCAGATCAGGGTTAAAGGGGTGTCAAGGGTCAAGCCGGAAGATAAAGGGTCATACATTCTGTCGGGCGTGATGCCGGGCTCGCACTACCTATTGGTCTCAGGCGAAGGATACGCCGGGCTGTCTTTGCTTGATACCCGCAGGGGCAGGTTAAGAGTGATCTCCGGCGAACCCGGAGCCGGATATGAACCGGCAGTCACCGCCGACGGTAAGAGGGTGTTATACCGGTCGGATAACTTTGAGAACAACAGGAAGTATTCCTCTGTATACAGCTTTAATATTGCAACCGGGGATAAGCAACTCATGGTGGATAAGGAGAGGGGCGTTCTCCCTCCGGTAGTATCGGGTGATGCAATCCTTCTCAAATCTGACATGATGATGCGTGTTGAACAGTCCGGAAAAATCCTGCTCAAGGGAACAGGAGGCGAGACCTTCCTGGTAATCGAGGAGATGATGCCTGTCCTCTACCGCGGCGAGGAGAGAAGGCCACTGATGCCCAACGGCGACGGATTCTATATCTGGGCTTCGCTCTCCCCTGACGAATCAATGATCCTTTATAACTACCAGGGTAGGAATACTTATATCTGTGATACTTCAGGCAAGGTGATGCATGACTTGGGCCTGATCAACGCCCCGAAGTGGCTTGACAACACTATTGTCATAGGCATGGATGACAGGGATGACGGACACATGATAACCGGATCGGAGCTGGTTTACTACTCACTCCAGGAAAAGAAGAGGAGGGTACTTACCAACACTGAGAACAGATCGGAAATGTTCCCCTTACCGTTTGGCAACGGGAAAAAAATAGCCTTCTCCACTGACCAGGGGGAGATCTACGTAATGAAAATAAGGGTCAGATGAGAAACCGATATTTTCCATGGCTTTTAGTACTGGTAATGTTCTGTCCGGTGCCATTGTTCTCCCAGCAGGCCGACTTCACCGGGATCAGGGTATTCATTAATCCCGGGCACGGTGGTAATGACAGCAACGACAGGCATATGCTGGAAACCGACTTCTGGGAGTCAGAGGGTAACCTTGAAAAGGGACTCTTCCTCAGAGACCTGCTCGAGGCCCGCAACGCTACAGTTTATATGTCGCGGACAACAAATTTTACAGCTGATGACCTCCCCCTGGCAACCATCGTAGCACTGGCCAACACTTCCAATGCCGATGTCTTCCTTTCAATACACAGCAACGGCTTCGACGGCACACGCAACCAGCCGCTGGTGCTCTTCAGAGGTTATGACGACCAGCCCGTCAACTCCGGTGCTAAAGTTCTGGCTGAGATACTCTGGGATAAGCTATATGAAAAGAGTAACTGCTGGACGAATACCTTCAAGTGGGTTAAAGGTGACTTCACTTTCTATCCCGAGTGGGATAATGCAGGGCTTGGAGTCCTGCGAAATCTTACCATGCCGGGAGTTCTG
The DNA here is from genome assembly GCA_002325785.1 of Bacteroidales bacterium UBA1458. Taxonomy (GTDB): domain Bacteria; phylum Bacteroidota; class Bacteroidia; order Bacteroidales; family VadinHA17; genus SR-FBR-E99. The sequence goes on from DCSU01000119.1 coordinate 3,225, forward strand.
TCCGAGGGATCTTTTCATGATTATGTCCCTGAGGGGTGGAGGCTGCGCAACAGCTACCACCTGCACCATGAGGCGTGGTCAATGCTCAGGGCACTGTCACAGTTTGAAAACGTAGTAGCTGAACCTACAGGCATTATTGCGGGGACCGTAAGAGACCTGCTGACCTCGCCAGAATACTATTACAAGCCGGGAACAAATGATGAGGCATTACCCATAAACGGTGCAGTTGTCACTCTTCATCCGGGAGAAATTTCACAGACAATTGACAATCTTAATAACGGGTTCTTTATGTTTGACTCGCTGGCTCCGGGTAATTATGAGCTCATCTGCAGCGGTGTACCCTATTTTTTCAATGACACACTGACCGCCACTGTCAATGCGGGCAAGACAATGCTTGCAGATTTCCTGCCCTCATTTGACACCCTCAGGTCGCCTGAGGTGACAGGTTTTATGCCGTCAACCACTGACAGTCTGCCTTTCAACCAGGTGTTTACGTTTACATTTAATATCCCGATGGACAGGACGAAAGTTCAAGCCGCGCTGGTGACCGAGCCGGCTGTGAATCTCCTCTTTCAGTGGGATGACAAGAGCAGGGTGATGACTGTCAGGCCAGAGATCGGCTTCTCCAGCAAGACATCCTATATAATGAAGCTGACAACAGCCGCCACCTCTGAGTGGGATGTTCCCTTGCCGTCGGAGTACCTTGTAAGCTTTGTGACAAAAGCGCGTACAAGGCTTGTGACAGAGAAGGTTTGGCCTTCATCCGGCCTGACAGGGGTAACACTCTATCCGAGGATCATGGTGTTCTTTGATGCCCCGGTAGATCACGCCTCAGCTACCGATGGAGTAAGACTGCTGAACAGTCAGTCAGTTGCCATTGGCAAGGTGCGTGAGACCTTCACAACCTCAGGGGGGAAGGGAACGTACAGTTTTGAGACTACGGAGCCGCTCCAG
>DCSU01000119.1:4210-4591 GCA_002325785.1 Bacteroidales bacterium UBA1458
TTATCCGAGACCAGCTTCACCACCCGCACAAAATTATACCAGGCCGGTAACCTTGTGGAGTCATTTGACAATATCGGGACATTCTGGGATCCCGAGGCCAGCGGCAGCACCACGGGGACTGACAACCCATTAACAACATTTACCGCGTCATATGATATCCTCAGGTCGGGTTCATCTGCCGGGAAGCTGGACTATGTCTTCACCGGAGATGAGGGTGGTCTGTGCAGGGTCTTTGATACATCCAAGCCAGTAATTGGAAGCAATACAAACCAGGTCTTCGCTATGTGGGTCTACGGTGATCTCAGCAATAACTATCTTGAGTACTGGTTTTACTCACCGGGCACTGTCAACCAGATTGTGGCAGCTACAACAATCAACTGG
>DCSU01000016.1:0-1235 GCA_002325785.1 Bacteroidales bacterium UBA1458
GAATGAGGAACCAATTTTGAAGAACAAACCCTAACCATGCCATATTTCAAACAAATGAAAACTAACCCTTCTCTTTTCAGCCCTTTTCTCAGGTTCACTTTTTGCCTTGTTACAGTAATATTTACTATGCAATCCGCCGAAGCGGGGCAACAGGGACATAAGAACTATGATGTCACCACAGAAAAGCATGAGTCCGCAACAATATCTTATAAGAACTCCCCGGAGCAAGATACCTCTTTGGTCATCTTTCGCGACTTGAATAAAATGCCGGTGATTCCTGTGCAAAAAGGCATAATTCCTGAAGTAAAGTTTTCATCCACTGATCCTTGCGCCCCCCGGAACAAGATTTCAGAGGGAACCCCGTGGGAGCCTTTATCTGCGAAAACAGTCAGCCAGCTTTCTCCGGACATACAGGCTGTTATTCCTCCCCCTATTCCAGATATCGACAAATTATCGGAATTTAATTACAATGCTGCCGTGTCTGTGGCATTCGAAGGGATGCGGTTGATATACGGGGCCATGCCCGACGAAGAATCCCGGAAGTTTGAAGCGATATGGGCGCCGTTGTTTGACTTTCCAACACAGGAGATCATTGAGTACCTCAACAGGTTGAATCCGCTCCTCAGCCAGTTTCTCGCCGTTCGCGAGATATATGTGAGTAACCTGCAAGCGGTAACGATGGTTTTACTCGATGCCGGATATGCTGTGGAACAAGACGATCAGGATGCATGGGAGAAAGTGATGAACGAAGCAGGTTTCCACGGATCAGCTTTCCCTTTGCTGGAAGAGGCCATGACTGTGCTGGCCGAAAAGATAGCAGCACTCGGGAATCCACCCAATCCGGTAAATGCAAAGTGTGCAGCCGCCGAAAACTACAAACGCATGTTGCCCAAGGCGGAAAATCGGGGCGATCTGGGAGAGTGTTGGGCCGGATATAGCCAAAGTCCGGTTCAGGCTGAAGGGTTGGAAAAGCTATACGAACCCCTTTTCAGGCATTTGCTGAAGATTAAGTTAAATAATAAAGAGGTATACCAGATCATTGAGCTGGGTGATATTGAAACCGACAATCTGGAATCAGATTATGACTGGCTCAGCAAAATACGGGTTCATCAGGTTGACGAGATGGTGACTGGCGACGACAAAAGCATGGACACGGATAATGGAGAATTCAGTCTGGTCTCCTATCCGACGATTCCGGAGTTCAAACAAACATCGTACATGAGAATGATGATGCT
>DCSU01000016.1:1247-4452 GCA_002325785.1 Bacteroidales bacterium UBA1458
CCTTCAGCAACACCTGCAACCGGTATCTTGCCCGAAAACAGACGGCAGGCTTCTTCTTCAAGAGGGCCCTCCTGTGGGCTTATGAGAACAAATGGGCCAGCTATCCCCCCGATTCCAACGGAATGATTCCGGACGAAGCCCTCGAAGATTTTCTGACAGAAATGAGGGCCGAAATGAAAGAGTATCTTGACGCCGACGAACTAAAAGGGAAGGTAAAAAAACAGAAGATTGCCGACCTGGACACTAAATATAAAGTTCCGGGACAAGCCGGCAATGCCGGGAATGCCCTTTCGGATTCGATTGCCGCCGAACAGCTGGCCCGGGACGAATCCATTGCTTCCCGCCGTGAAATCATCGAATCAATCAACAGTCAGATCATACGGGAGCAATCGATACGCGATCGCTTATCAACCGATTTGTTCAATGCCCGCGACGATGCCGCCCGAACGAGTCTCAGTGCGCAGATCAAAGACATCGACCGGCGAATCATGGGCCTGCAATCTACCCGGCAAAATGAAGAGGACGCCGTGACCACCCTTCAAACCGGAGAACTGGTGCATACCCGTCAGCCATTTGATGATTTTGCCAGGAATAAATTCATTTATGACACCCACGCACATGTGGCCCGGGTAAATGCCACCCGGCAGATTGCCGACCGGATCTATCGTCAGATCAATCTTTTGCCCGAAGGGCAGAGAGAAAAAGCACAGGAAATGGCCGACAAATTCCTCGATGCCAGGGCTGTGGTTTCAGGCGACTACGAAAATGCCCTGAAACTCAGAAACGCCTTTAATTCCCAGATCCAGGGAAGTGCCGAATTTGATTATCAGATGGCAAAGGTAGCGGAGTCGGAAGCCGATGAAAACGAATTTATCGCTCAGACAACCATTATGGTGGCAGGAGCCGCTTTTATGGGTGTGGGGTCCGCCGGACTGGCAGGGGTATACGGGGCGGAAGCAGCCGCCACCATTTATGGAACACAGGCGTTGGGGGCCCTTTTCGGAGGAGCCACCGGGGTGATTGCAGGTGGTCCTTACGAAGGTTTAAAACAAGCCGCCATGTTCTGGTCGCCCAACGGAGCAGCCATTGCCGAATTTACCGATGCTTATATTCAGGCCGGGAAAAAGAAAGGCGCCACCACCAAAAACCAAATTTTTGAGGGATTAAAGCAGGCCGGTACAGGTTACGCCATCGGTTTGGGAATGCAGTGGGGAGTAAAAAAGTTTACCGGTGCCACAATGCAACTTTTCGGGAAAGAGAGCCACTTGTTTAAACCTGTTTTCGATGTGAATACACAAATCAGGTCCACCGTTGATAAGATGCGAACAAAACAAAACTACATCGCTGCATCAGATGCCATCAGCAGTTTGAAAAACATGAAAAACGAGCTGCAAACCCTGCGCTCAGCCAGCGTCAGTAATACGGCACGCATTCAGCAGCTGGAAAAGGAAATCAGCCAGCATGCAGCTGCATTAAACGGCGATTACTATGCCAAGTGGCAGTTCAAGTACAAGCAGGATCCTGAGATATCAGCATTTTTCGACCGGTATGTGCAGCGAAATTACCAGAATATGACCCCCGATATGGTGCAGAGCCTTCAAAATAAAGGATACGTCCTGGATAACATTGAGTTCAAACAGTTCCGCAACCCTACCAGCGCGGGTACAGCCAGCATGGACCTTGACCTTGGCCCGGTAGACAGATTAACGGGCAAAGAGCCGGCCTATGTTATGAAAAGCGACGGCAGCAAGATGGATATCAAAACCTTCATGAACGACGCCCAGGCTTCTATGAACGAAACCTATCGGAAAATGTTTGGAATAAGCGCTCCTTTATCGGATATGAACCTGGTCTCCTCTGCCCATCAGGAGGCCTTTTCAACCACCAAACTACTCGACAAAAATGTCGATTTTACCACACTGGCCACCGATGATGTGGCAAGCATTGGTAAAGTACTGAAAGTCAAGGTAGAAAACATTGAGGGAAACAAATTGCTCACTCAAACCACCAAACTTCAGGCAAAATGCCGCGAAGCCTCGAAAGAGATCGACAACATGTTGCTGAAAAAACTGGATGCCGATCTGAAAATGGCAACACCAGGGAGTTTGGAACATAAGCAAATTCAAGCTCAGAAAGAGTACTGGGCCAACATGAACCAAAAAATCAAACAGATGGGAACGCAGGAAAGTGATCCTGTAAGCATCAGCAGGATAAACCGTGAAATTTCCATGGAAACCGGAGGGAAAGATGCTGCCCAGGTAATTAGCGACCTTATGCAGGCCTTTGGCCGGTAAAGGCCGCTCCAATTGACTGAAAATTATGGCTTACTCGAGAAAAATAGACGATCCGGCTTTCGATCGGTTCAGACGAAACAGCCAGAACTATAGTTTCCTCTTTTCCGTAGGACTGGCTTTCCTGGCTATCGCCGGATTTTACATTTACGGTGAGTTGGGCAGCGACATGGAAAATCCCGAATCCCTCCTGATCGGGGCTACCATCGGGGGAATGTTTATGCTCATTGGCATATTTTCCGCCCGGTCTAAAAAGGTCAGGCCTTCGTGGGACGGGGTGGTCTCCGACAAAAAGATCAAAGAGGTTAAGAAGGACATTGGCGATGGAAGGAACGATGCCCTAAGATTGGTTTATACCGTTTTCATCAAGGGCGATTACGGGAAAACGGCTGAGATCAGGAGCGAAGATGATGATACATTATATAACTATTACAAAAAAGGGGATAAGGTTAGATACCATGGGGCGTTAAACTCCTATGAGAAATATGACAAATCAGGCGACGACATTATTTTCTGCAATGCCTGCGCCTTTTTACATGATATTGGAGAGGATGTTTGCCTGAATTGCGGCTGTCCGCTGTTGAAATAGGGGTGCACTTCCAGGGGCCACAAATGGTTTCAGCGGAAATAAATAGTTTGTCCGCCGGAATGGGGCCATTCAGTCTAAAATTGAATATATTGCTGAACCAGTTACAATAGAGGTATATGGCAAAGTTTTGTTACAACTGCGGCAAACAACTCGCCGGAAATGAAAAGATCTGCGGCCCCTGCGGAGCCAGCCAGCAATCTGAAGGGGTTTCGGCCAGAACAGGTCTGCAGGAGTTTGATTATCAGAGTATCAACCGGAACCTGAAGATAAAAAACAGCCAGTCCGTTGTTGTGAGAGGCGCCTGGTGGGTAACCCTTGCCGCTGT
>DCSU01000016.1:4474-6649 GCA_002325785.1 Bacteroidales bacterium UBA1458
TTCATTGCCCTGGGTAGCCTGGTAGTTGCCCTTATCTTCAGGGCGAGAGCAAAAAAACTGTCCACCCTGATCAGCGGCGAGAACGTGGTTGCTGCATGGCAGCTCAGCCAGGAGGAGAAAGCCATCTACTCTCATTACCTCTTCGCCCACGAAAGGAGCAAAAACCTGCTCATCCTGGGGATTACCACCTTCCTGATAGTGGTGATCTTCGGCCTGTTCATTCTCTTAATCGATGAAGGTAAAGGGGCCATGCTGGTGGTCATGCTTGGTCTCATCGTCATCCTCTCACTGTTTGCCCTGGGCATGCCAATATTCTACCGGCAAAAAAACCTTCACAGTGACGGAATCATCCTCATTGGCAGGAAATTCGCCTATGTTAACGGATTCTTCCACAACTGGGACTTCCCCCTCTCGGGCATCCAAAAGGTAAAACCGATAGACAAGCCCTTTTACGGATTGTACATGCAATACTATTATTTCGACCGTACCTTTAAAAATACGGAAGAGCTTTTCATTCCTGCTCCTCCCGGAACCGACGTGCATAACCTGGCTATGGAGTTGGTGTGAAGTCAACCTGCCATCATCCGGCAGAAATCCTTCACGTGCATTCTTTGTATGCCCTGGTAAGTGGACGTTTCGTTAAGCTCATCCATCGTTACCACATATTTGGGGTAATTGTCGCTGATCTCAAGCAGATTTCCGAATTCACGCTCTGCCGTCTCAGGCTTTTCAAGAAGATATGCAACCTGAACATAAATTCGCTCACCTCCGCGACTGGCTATGAAGTCAATTTCTTTGCCGTTTTCCGATCCAACCGTTACCTCATAGCCGGCAGTCCTGAGATGAAGAAAAACAATGTTCTCCAGCATTTTATGCACATCAGCCAGATTGTATCCTGCGATGACATTCCTGATTCCGGTGTCACCGAAGAAATATTTCTCTCCTATTTCAAAGAGTCTCTTCCCCCGGATACCCGTTCGCCTTACCCTGTGTATCATGAAAGAGGATTCAAGGTATCCGATATAATCTATCACTACCTGAGTTGAAATATTTATCTTCTGTGATTTCAGATATTCGCTGATTTTTTTCGCGGAGACTATGCTTCCGGTATTATCGGCAAGAAAAAGAACCAAACTCTCCAGAAATTTAACATTCCGTACATTATACCTTGCCACCACATCCTTCAGCAGAATCGTATTATAGATAGTATTAAGATACTCATTGATAACATTTATGTCACTTCCAAGATGGATCAGATAGGGAAGACCTCCTTCGCGCAGGTATGTCCTGAATGAATCTGAGGAATCAGCGGCATCGCGAAACATCAGGTATTCGGAATAACTCAGACCATACACCTTTATCTCAATGTAACGTCCCGCCAGAAGAGTTGCCAGCTCACCTGACAGGAGCCTTGCGTTGCTACCAGTACAGTAGATATCAAATTTCTTCCTTGTGGACAGGTCTCTGAGCGCTATTTCAAATGAATCAATATCCTGGATCTCATCGATGAACAACGCCACCTTCCCTTTTCCCTTTGAATGAAGGCCAACATATTCAAGAAGCGAAACATGGTCAGTAATCGAGGTGAACTCATGCTGCTCCTTATTAATGAAAATAATGTGGGTGCCGGGGTCCTTCTCCATTATAAGATCCCTTACCTGCATAAGCATGCAGCTCTTGCCAACCCTCCTCTGGCCGGTAATTACCTTTATCAGGCTCTTGCCGATATAAGGCTTTATTCTGTCAATATATAATGGCCTCTCAATGTAGTCTTTCATACTTCAATCTTATCTTATGCTTTTGCAAATATAATACTTTTCGTCAATTATACCTGATGTTTAATGAAATTTTATCTAATTCGTCAGTCATGCTGTTCAACCATACTATTTTGAAGCCTGTCGATTGCTTTGTTATGAATTCCAACAACCGTATGTTTATAACTCCATGGACTTCAGACGTCCATTATGACGACTTCACTGCCGCTGACAGGCAGTAGCCAAAACCAGCCCCGGTCCTGCACCTGTCCGTGCAGGTGTTAATTTTGTCTATTTTTGGTGTTACCGTCCTGAGATGCAAACAAGATTTTAAACATAACAGGTAAACAATTATGGAAGCAGATAGATACAAACCGGCAATCAGATATTCTCTAATGCTTGTGCTTTTAAGTATCTCCAT
>DCSU01000016.1:6656-7714 GCA_002325785.1 Bacteroidales bacterium UBA1458
CTTTTTACTGGAAGGCACCGAAATTGCCGATTCCCTTAAAGAAAACCGCTATGACCGGTTGCCGCTTTCATATAAGGACATCGTCCGGAAACCCCTGTGGGATTTATCAAAATCTTCAGCAGGCCTTTCACTCAGGTTTCATTCCAATTCAAGCTGTATAAGCGTGAAATGGACTCTTTTATTCAATAACAGGATGAATCACATGGCCGAAACAGGGATCAAGGGCGTTGACCTCTATTTCAACAATAACGGTAAATGGCAATACCTCAATACTGCCAGACCGGTTAATATTGAAAACGAATTTATGCTGATAAAAAATATGCCAGTCGAAATGAGAGAGTATAAAATGTATTTACCTCTTTATGACGGCATTAAAAATATTGAAGTAGGAATTGATTCTAATAGTGTGATTGAAAAACCTGCGGTTGGCAATTCCAGGTCAATTATTTTCTACGGGACCAGTATCACCCAGGGTGGTTGTGCGTCTCGTCCCGGGATGGCACATACAAATATTATTTCCAGGAAATTAAATATTGACTGCATTAACTTCGGGTTCAGCGGAAACGGAAAGATGGAGCAACCGATAAATGAATTGATCTCCGGATTTGACCCATTATTCTATGTCATTGAATGTTTGCCAAACATGACCACGGAGCAGGTTACTGAGAGAACTATCCCTCTTGTGAAGACCATCCGCGGGAGACATCCTGAAACTCCAATAGTCTTTGTGGAAAATTTCATTTATGAATCGCTGGCGCTGAATAGTGTAGAAAACTCCATAATGATTGAAAAGAATGCATCCCTGAAAAAAGAATATGATAAAATGATTGAGGCCGGATTCAGTAATATTTTCTATATAAACAGTTACAATGCGACAGGTGATGATCATGAAGGAACTGTTGACGGTGTGCACTTTACCGATCTGGGATTCCTCAGGTATGCTGAATTTCTGATAGATAAATTCATTCTTTTTGGTCTTATCGCAACAATGGATTATTAACTTCATTGATGAGAAATCAACCCGGGAGCAAAAATCATGAGAACATTTAAAATGCTGA
>DCSU01000138.1:0-158 GCA_002325785.1 Bacteroidales bacterium UBA1458
CGCCCTCATTGAGATAAACGGTCCGGAAGCACCGATAATGGGTGGCAGCTCACGTATGTTCGTTGATGCAATAAACAAAGCCGGCATTGTTGAGCTTAGTGAGGATCGCAACTATTACGTGATCAAGGAGAAGATCACCTTCTCGGACGAGGAGCACG
>DCSU01000138.1:195-5327 GCA_002325785.1 Bacteroidales bacterium UBA1458
AAGATACTTGGCAACCAGTATGCTATCCTTGACCAGATTGACGATTTTGAGAAGGAGATAGCCAGCAGCCGCACCTTTGTCTTCTTCCATGAGCTGGAGCCGCTGTTCCGTATGGGGCTGATCAAGGGGGGAGATCTGGAGAACGCAGTGGTGATACTGGAGCGTGAGGTTGAGCAGGAGGAGATAGACCGCATTGCGAAGATGTTCAATAAGCCCGGGATCACGGAGCATCATGCAGGGGTGCTTAATAATACCAAGCTTCGGTACCCGAATGAGCCGGCCAGACATAAACTTCTTGATCTGATAGGAGACCTGTCGCTTGTGGGACAACCCATCAAGGGCAAGGTGGTAGCTACCCGCCCTGGTCATTACTCGAACACCAGGCTGGCAAGGATGATACGGCAGGAGATTAAGAGACAGACAACAAAGAAGGAGATACCACTTCTTGATACCACCAAGCCGGCGGTGATGGACATACAGAAAATTAAGACGCTGTTGCCGCACCGGTTCCCGTTCCTCATGGTGGACCGTATACTTGAGATTACCCCCTCCCACATCATCGGAATAAAAAACGCAACCTACAATGAAGCCTTCTTCCAGGGGCATTTTGAACAGGAGCATGTCTTCCCGGGGGTTCTCCTGGTGGAGACCATGGCACAGATTGGAGGAATCCTGGTTCTTAATAATGTGGATGAGCCCGACAAATATTCGACATACTTCCTGAAGATTGACCGGATGAAATTCAAGCACAAGGTCATTCCGGGAGACACTATTGTAGTAAGGTGTGATCTCATAGAACCGATGAGGAGAGGAATAGTGGTTATGTATGCCCAGGCATTTGTCGGGGAGAAACTGGTAGCTGAGGGAGAGATGACTGCACAGGTTGTTAAGAACAAATAGGCGATATGATATCTTCATTGGCACACATTGATCCGGGTGCCCGGCTGGGTGACGGGGTAACGGTTGAGCCGTTTGCAGTTGTACACGGTGATGTTGTCATAGGTGACGGCACCTGGATAGGTTCCGGGGCAGTCATTTATGACGGTGCACGGATTGGCAAAAACTGCCGTATTTTTAACGGAGCGTCCATCTCTGCGATACCGCAGGACCTTAAGTTCAGCGGCGAGGAGACCACCCTGGAGATAGGAGACAACACCACTGTCAGGGAGTTTGCTACACTGAACAGGGGAACCCGGGCCAGGGGCATGACCACCATTGGCAAAAACTGTCTGCTGATGGCCTATGTGCATGTGGCTCACGACTGTCAGCTGGGAAACAATGTGATCATGGTTGCGCTTTCAGGGATAGCCGGGGAGGTTGTGCTGGGCGACTGGGTAACGATGGGAGGCGGATCAATGGTGCACCAGTTTGTACACATTGGAGCTCATACCATCATCGGAGGGGGTTCCAAGGTACGCATTGACGTGCCGCCTTACATTAAGGCCGACAGGGATCCGCTTGCATATATGGGACTGAATACTGTGGGTCTTGAGCGGAGAGGGTTCAGCAAGGAGAAGATCAACGAGTTGCATGAGATCTACCGGGCATATTACAATATGGGGATGACCGGCAGCCGGGCGCTGGAATATATTGAAGCGGGATTTGCTGCGACGCCGGAGCGTGATCACATTCTCAGTTTCATAAAGAATTCAGCCAGGGGAGTCATCAGGGGGCGTTAGGCCTCCTTTTTTTTTGATGGCAGGGGGATAAAACACGAATGGGAACCATACTTACGTATATGTTCCCATTCCGACGAGTGACGGCCATGACCGTCGCTGGCGCCATGCTACTGTTATTACGGTCGGTTCATCTCTGTCGACTTCTCCCTTTCCGCGGCCTGTCGATGCTCGCCTTGCGGCGAACTGCTTGCCTTGTTCCGGTGTCTTTTCTGTTTTCTTCCATCACCTTGCGGTGATTTCGGAAATCATACCGGGACGCGAAGTCATGAACCCCTGAGGCCTGACACTCCCCGAAGGGACAGCTGCTGTCATGCCCGGATCATCTCCACCCTATCCTCGCCGGTTCGGTTGGCATGATGATCCACTCTCCGGACGGGCACATTTGCTGCTTTATTAGCTTTCTGCATTGCATTTGTGTTGCTCTCTTCTCGCGGTTGTTACACCGTCTGATGATTGCCCCGTCAGACCGCCAGGATGGGAAGGCTTCTCAGCCTGCACCCGTGACGGACGCTTCCGGACCGTAGTCGTTCAGCGTGAGACTCTGAAGTCTGATGTAGTTTCAGATTGATAATTAAACCATTCGAAAGAACCTTCTTACCTCAGAGCGACCCTTTATCGCTCACATGGTTTTACAAATATAACATCTCAAAGGCCTCGTGTCAAGTTTTTCGGGCTAAAACTGCCATGAAGAAAGTAACAAGAATCGCACAGTTTTATGAACATAGATAATACATTGCAAAACAGCGGTTTAAGTTAAATAAAGCGAGGTTATGAACAGCTGTTCATAACCTCGCTTGTTTGTAGATATTAAGTGGCTGTTACTCAAGCATCACCTTTTCGTTTTTCGGGTATTTCACGCTGTATGTAAGAATTATCTCTTTGGTTTCACGCGGCTCAACTGTCAGATCCCAGGTGATCTCGCCGGTGACAGGATTGAGTTTGCCACCTGTGAGCTCGAGAGCCTCAACGGTGATCTGGCTGTTCTGCGACAGTGGGATCTGGTCACGCAGTTTGACTGCTACGGCCCGGCTCTTGTTGTTGCGCACGGAGATCAGGAACGAGAATGTCTCAACCCTGTTGGCACCGATGAACTTTTGTGAGGTGAAATCGGTCCTGCGATCACGTTTGACAGTAATGTTGTTGTCGGCACCCAGAGAGACCGTCAGCGTGTCAGTGAGCTCCGCCGTATTGATGAAGCCCTTGCCTGTGAAAGTGTTGTTGAAATAGATGTTCGACTCTCCGGGCAGGAGGTTGTACTTCTCCCACTCGGTGATATATCCCATCAGGTATGCCGAGGAGGCCAGCTTCGGAGTAACGGCATAACTGTAGGTGGCCGGAACGGTGAGCCTCTGCAGCTCCACTGTCACCGGCTTGCCGTCAGTCATTATCGTCTGGGAGACATTTATATCAAAGCTGAAGCTGATGTTCGACTCACTGACGGTGACCGGCAGCGGGGCGCTCTCTTCCAACATCATGGCATCCGAAGACTTTGCCTCACGGGCGACGGGCATCGACGTACCCCTGAGCACAACAACCTCGTTGAGCTCATGGTATGCAAATGGCTTGTAGATGTCGATGAACCACGGATTCAGTATCGGCAGGGCACCGGCAGTCATGGGAGAGGCGTTTGAAAGACTCACCTTCACATCCTTCCAGTCGATGCCGCTGTTCTGCCAGATATTGGCCCTGTATATTATTGATGCCGGATCAGTGATGTCGTCAACCCTTATATCATATGACGGATGCCAGCCGGCATTCATGACCACATATGAAAGCTTAAGCTTGCCGGTGGCGGGCTTGGTGCCGGTGACCGTCACCACAATCTCTCCGGTGGGCAACTTCGATTTGTCAATGGTGCCTGCAAGCTGTTTCTCCAGCTTTTGCTTCTCTTCCTGGTAGTCAGATATTATCCTTTTCTTTTTGAGGAGGGCTGTCTTAACCGATTCCATGTTGGCGGAGTAGATATCAAGCAGCGCCCTGAGCTGTTCGGGAGTGATGGCCGACTTGTTTGTTACAACATCATAGTTCGATTTGAGGAAGAGCTCCTTCTCCAGGAGTATCTCCACTGCGGTCTTTTCGTCTTCGATCTTCACCTCCAGGGCTTCTATCTTGTCGCGCAGCTCTTCAATTACTGTACTCTCAGCCGGGTTCTCGAGGTAGTTGTTGCGGTGAACAACCCCCATGATCATGAATTCGCCCTCACCTCTGACCTGAATACTGTTGGGATCAATGTAAGGCGAAAGTCCACCGGCAATAAAGTCGATGGTCCCCGCCTGTACCGATATCGGGAGATCACTGGAGAGCTGGGCTCCCTGCCTGAAGACCGTCACATGGCTGACGGGACTGGTAATGTACTTCTCCTGGCCCTCGAGTGAGGTCGCAGAGAGCATTATGGCAAAAAGGGTGATAAAAAAATACTTTTTCATGATTGTGAATTTTTAATAAAGGTATTTAAAAAGTGTGTTCCGGGAAAGAGTGGCAAAAAGTCTGCCGCTATTTAAAATTCTGAAAATATTTTACTCCGCGGTTATAGTGGCCGTCTGCCTCAACCTAAAACAAAGGCTGCCGGAAAAATAATTCCCGACAGCCATGAGTGTTAACCACTAATTAAACCTAACCGTTGTAATCCTGAAGAACACTCATCAGTTTCTGACGAGCAAAGAAGATACGACTCTTAACCGTACCCAGCTTGAGATTGAGATTCTCAGCTATCTCTTCGTATTTGTAACCGTCAACATGCATCTGGAAGGGGAGGCGGTAATCATCATGCAATGCCTCAATAGCTTTCTCAATCTCATTCCCGGCATAAGCCGACTCAGGCGAAATGCTGCCCTTGTCTGAGGGGAGATTAATGTAATAGAGCTCCTGGGTGCCGTCCATCATGGTATTTTCCCTCATCTTGCGACGGTAATTGTTGATGAAGGTGTTTTTCATTATTGTGAAGACCCAGGCTTTCAGGTTCGTGGCATCCACAAATTTGTCCTGGTTCTGTATAGCTTTCAGGAACGTATCCTGAACGAGATCAAGTGCGTTATCGCGATCGAGTGTGAGACTGAGGGCGTACTTCTGAAGATTGCCCTTCAGATTTATTATGCTGGTTGTGAATTCCTGTGCAGTCATATCTCTTTTGTTTTCATTTGTTGATACAAAGTTAAACATGAAAAACGGATATCCAAATCCGAATATCCTTAATTATGGCATTTTTGTCCTTTTTAAGTCTGTTTCTAAAGAGTAATGATCATATTATCAGGATAATATATAATTATCGTCTAAATTAGGATATTCAAGTATTATTTTTTCTAACATGTCCTCTTAACACCAATTGTAAACCATCTTTGTTCAAGGTGGAAATGTTTAAGTTAAACAAAATGAATCACATTACTTAATTTACTGTTCGTTGACACCTTGATTGACAGAAGACTGTGGACAGAAGACTGCCGTCCCGATCCGCCA
>DCSU01000138.1:5384-14441 GCA_002325785.1 Bacteroidales bacterium UBA1458
GCCTATTGCCTACTGCCTGATAAAGGATTGGTCCGCGATTGCTTTTAAATTATCTTTACAAAAAAGATGTTATGGAGATAAAAGAGTACCCATCAGGAAAGACTGCACTGTACAGCTTTGACGCTGTGGGAACGCCAAAAGCTGTTATTTTACTGGTGCATGGACTGGGAGAGCATGCCGGAAGGTATGCAGGCTGGGCTGCCAGGTTTAATGAGAAAGGGGTTACCCTGCGCGCTTTTGACCTCCCCGGTCACGGCCTTTCTGACGGGAGGAGGGGAGTGATTCCATCGCCTGAGAAGGTCTATGACACCATTGACACTCTTATCCGGAGCCTTGCTGCCGAATTTACCGGTGTGCCACTGTTCTTATACGGCCACAGCCTCGGCGGGGGTTTAGTCCTGAATTACCTTATCAGACGCCAGCCTCCGGTGAAGGGTGCCATCATCACATCCCCATGGGTAAACCTTGCCGTTACTCCTTCGCCCGCCAAGGTACTCATCGCTAATATTGCAAAGAAACTCATGCCCGGCATGACACAGCCGTCAGGATTAAAGACCGAACACCTGTCGCGTGACCCTGAGGTGGTTAACGCCTACAGGACTGATCCGCTAGTGCATGGTATGATTTCGGCAGGACTCTTCGGATGGATGACTGAAGCAGCAGAGGAGACGCTGAGACGCACCTCAGAGATCAGCGTGCCAATACTGCTGGCCCACGGGCGCGATGACCTGATCGCCTCCCCATCCGGTTCAGTACAGGTAGCAGAGTCGGCCCCGCATGCAACATTGAAACTATGGGATGGTGGTTACCATGAGCTGCATAATGACCTGCTTAAAGAGGATCATTTGGAATTCATCATCGAATGGATTGATACCTTATTATAACATATACAATGGAACTGCGGACAGAGGTTTCCCTTCCCGCTTCAGCTGACCGGATCAGTTTCTCCACCCCAGTGATGTTCCTCGGGTCATGTTTTGCAGGTGAAATCGGGTACCGCATGGCGTCCGGAAAGCTGAATGTGCTGACAAATCCTCACGGAACCCTTTTCAATCCTTTTTCAGTGGCAGGGGCTCTTGACAGGTTTGCGTCGGTCTATGTATATGATGAGAAAGATATATATCTGCATCAGAACCGCTACCTGAGCCTTGAGCATCACACCTCTTTTTCATCCTGGGAAAAGGATGCACTAATCCTGAGGCTCAATGAGGTCAGCCGGACAGCATCATCATTTCTGAGGGAGGCCACTTTTCTGTTTGTCACCTTCGGCACATCTAATGTATTTACCTTGAAGAAGAGTGGCAATATTGTTGCAAACTGTCACAAGCTGCCCTCATCGCTCTTTGACCGCAGGCAGGCAACATGGGCTGAGATTTCCGGAAGATGGAGGGCCACTCTTGACCGCCTGGCGGAGGTTAATCCCGCACTGAAAGTATGGTTCACTGTTAGTCCCGTCCGCCACCTGTCAGACGGCGCCCATGCCAACCAGCTTAGCAAATCACATCTGCTGCTGGCTGTAAGCGAGCTGATGTCACATCGCTCCGTCGCAGGGTACTTTCCGGCATATGAACTGTTCATGGATGAACTGCGCGATTACAGGTTCTATGCCTCTGACATGGTGCATCCCTCAGAGACGGCCATCGATTTTGTATGGGAGAAATTCAGCCAGGTCTTCATAGACAGCCCTGTGCTCCGGATCTGGAACGAGGCGGCAAGGATCACGCGCGCCATGGCTCACCGCATTGCGGGAGGGAAGAGGGAGGCAGCTTCATTCGCCACTGCCATGATGGAGAGAATCAGTGAGCTAAAGGCCAAAGCGCCTTACATCGATCTGACAGCTGAAGAGACTTACTTCCGTTCTCTGTTGTAAAATAATTTTCCGCTTTTGATGAACCAACGCTATTTTGTATTGTTTTTTATCTTGAAATATATACAAAAAATGAAAAATTATATTTTGTCTTTATTACTGGCACTGCTGTTTGCAAATCTTTCTGGACAGTCAGGAGAAGGTACCATTCGCGGCCAGGTGGTTGACGCAACCACAAATGAGCCTGTGCCCTTTGCAAGCGTTGTGATCTGGAATACCACTACCGGTGCTATGACCGACTTTGACGGGAACTTCAGCTTTACAGGAGTCAAGCCCGGATTCGTAGAGCTCAGGATCTCTTCGGTAGGATACAAAACTTATGTCTCTGAAGGTGTAATGGTTACAAACAATAACGAGGTCAATCTCGTCATCCCTCTTGAGACCACGGTGGTTGAGGTGGCTGATGTAATAGTGAAGCCCTCTCCATTCCGCAAATCGGTTGAGAGCCCCATCTCCGCAAGGATAATCAGCATCCAGGAGATAGAACTCAACCCGGGCGGCAACCGCGACATATCGCGCGTTATTCAGTCGTTCCCGGGTGTTGCCTCTACGCCGGCATTCAGGAATGATGTCATCGTCAGGGGCGGTGGGCCAAATGAAAACAGGTTTTTCATCGACAATGTGGAGATACCTTATCTTAACCACTTTTCCACCCAGGGATCTTCAGGCGGGCCGACGGGTATTATCAACGTCGACTTTGTCAGATCGGTTGATTTCCTTTCCGGGGCTTTTCCCGCTTCACGGGGCAACGCCCTGAGCTCGGTCATGGAATTCTCGATGATTGAAGGAAACAAGGAGAAGCGGGCACTCAGGGCAACCTTGGGCGCTTCTGACCTGGGCCTTACATATAATGGCCCGGTTGGCGAGCGCAGTTCACTGATCGTTTCGGCCCGCCGGTCCTACCTCCAGTTTCTGTTTGGCGTGATCGGGCTCCCCTTCCTTCCCACATATACCGATTTCCAGTTCAAATACAAAGTGAAGTTCGATCAGAAGAATGAGCTCACAGTTCTGGGTATAGGGGCGAAGGACGATTTCAGTCTGAACCTCGATGCCAATGAGACGGAGTTTCAGCGCTACATTCTGGGTTACATACCCACGCAGGAGCAGTACAGCTACACCGTTGGTGCCGTCTACCGCCATTTCCGTACCAACGGATCGGACATGGTGGTTCTCAGCCGGAACTACCTGAATAACACGCAGTACAAGTACCTCAATAATGATGACTCCGATCCCGCCAATTTAACATATGACTATAAGAGCGGTGAGGGTGACATCCGTCTGCGGTACGAGCGCACCGTGGTGTGGCCCAATTCGTTCAGGCTGAGTTATGGTGCAGGCACGGAGATGTCGCGTTACCGCAACGATACCTTCCGCCAGTTCTTCACCGGCGGAGGCCTAGAGACGGAGCTTTACAATTCCAACCTCGTTTTCTTCAAATATGCCGCTTTCGGGCAGTTGAGCCGGGCCTTCATCGATGAAAGACTGAGGCTCTCGTTCGGGATCCGTACCGATGCCAACTCCTACTCGTCGGTCATGGCCAATCCGCTGACACAGATATCACCTCGTCTGTCAGCCTCATGGGCACTTAACAGCGAGATCAATCTCAACTTCAACGTCGGACGGTACTACCAGCTTCCTCCTTATACCTCCCTCGGGCTTAAGGACAATGCCGGAAACTACATCAACAGGCAGAACGAACTAAAATATATTGCAGCTGACCATATAGTGGGAGGCGTGGAGCTCATACCCGACGAGAGGCTGCAGTTCACCCTGGAGGGATTTTTCAAGAGCTACTCCGATTATCCCTTCTCTGTGGCTGACCAGGTTCCGCTATCCACCAAGAGTGCAGGATACGGGGTCTTTGGTAACGAAGCCCTTGTCTCAACCTCTGTCGGAAGAGCCTATGGACTTGAACTCATGGGCCGGGCAAGGGACCTGGAAGGACTAAACATGGTCTTTTCCTACACCTTCGTGCGAAGCGAGTTTGAGGGAACGGATGGCAACTACATTCCAACTGCCTGGGACAACAGGCACCTGATAAGCGTGACCGCCACAAAGAGCATCGGAAAGAGCTGGGATGCAGGATTCCGCTGGAGGTATGTCGGCGGGGCACCTTATACTCCATTTGATGACGATAAATCTTCATTCATCGAAGCCTGGAATGTGTCAGGGCAGGGGTACCTCGATTATAACCGCTTCAACAGCGAGAGGCTGAAGGGCTTTAGCCAGCTTGATATCCGCATCGATAAGCAGTTCTATTTTGACAGATGGTCGCTCATGCTCTACCTCGATGTGCAGAACGTCTACAACTTCCAGGCGGAACAGCCTGACATCCTGGTATTGCAGACCGACGGCAGCGGTGCTCCGCTTGTAAATCCGCTGGACTCAGAGCGTTATCTTCTGAAATATATTGATGCTGAAGCCGGTACGGTACTTCCCACCATAGGCATAATAATTGAAATTTAATAAAAGTGAAAGTGATGAAATACATAATAATTCTGTTAATGGCAGTGCTTGCCGGGTGCTCGCAAAAACCATCTGCTGCTAAAATGGCACAGAGACAGACCTTTACTGATGTGGTTACCAACAACGGCGGCGCCGGTCCCGAGATAGAGGTGAAATTCTATGGCGGTCCCGCGCTTTATTATCCGTTGATGGCTGTATGGCTTGAGGATGATAAGGGAGGTTATATTCAGACCCTGTTTGTTCCTGAGGCGATTGCAACAGGCGTTTTCAGGTACGGCTCCAACGCTGGAGGTAAATGGGTTGAAGCTGCCAAAAGGGCCCCGCAGACCCTTCCATACTGGTCGCACAAGCGGGGTGTAAGGGCTTCTGACGGGTTATTCATGCCTGATCAGGATAACCCTGTTGCCGATGCCTACAGCGGGGCTACGCCCACCACCAGTTTTGTGTTGTCAGCCAGGGCCGACAATCCTCTTGAGGGAAGAATAAGGGTGATGTTCGAAGTAAACCAGAACTGGGATTGGAATGAATACTGGACCAACGACAGGTATCCGGGAGACAAAAACTACCTTTTCAATGCTCAGCCCTCGGTAATATATGAGAGCGTGGTTGACATGAATGACCTGCGCGACAGGTATCTCTTGCAGCCATCAGGGCATGGCCATCCGACAGGAGCCACCGGGGAATTGTTCACTGACCTGAGTACACTGACAACTGCGTTACAGATTGCTGACTCGGTAGTAGTCAGGATCACGAAAAAATAAGAGAAAAGATTTCAGGGAATTATCAGAGGCTGTCTGCCCATTCTGTCAATCCGGCAGGAGAGCAGACAGCTTCTGTTTTGCCGTTGATCCATGACCCGCTGCTGTCATACCTGCCGAGCACCAGCACTTTTTTCAGATCCAGTTCTTTTGCCATCTCATTACAGAAGCCCCTGACCTCATCATCAGGTTCTGACGCGGGCAGGTTTACCGCAAGCACGGCGAAGGGCCTGACGGAATGGATGCCCCTGATGTCATCGGCTGACAGTGTTCCTTCGGTGTAGACAACGTTATACCCTCTTTTTCTGAGCAGGTACTTGAGGAACACGAGGTTGTTTTCACCCTCGGTATGGGCAAGGTTAATTATGGCAGCACTGCGGCCATTGGGAGGATTGTCAATGCCAATCTCCTCGGAGATCAGTATTGTCCTGATAATATGTCTTATAAACTGTTCCTGTGGTTTTGATATACAATCGGTGAGCCAGAGAATCCTGGCCTTCTGCATCAGCGGATGGAAGACCTGGAGGTAAGCCTCGGTAAGTCCTTTTTCCCTGACAAAATTGGTTAATTTCTCTCTGAACTCCTCCTCGCTGAAACGAAGAGCTGACATAATCAGATCTCCCGGCTTGAAGGTGCCGTCACTTGTCTCTTCTCCATTCTTGTTTCTGAGCACCTCGCGAAGCAGCTCGCTGTCATTCAGCCGGGCTATTTTTGATATCTTTAGTCCATTCCGGTTAAGAATGGAGACTGTGATGAGCTTTTTCAGCTCCTCTTCGGTATAGTGTCTTATATTTGAATCGCTTCTTTCGGGCGTAAGAATCCCGTACCGCTTCTCCCACATTCGTATGGTATGGGCTTTTATGCCGCAGAAGTTCTCAAGGTCCTTAATGGAGTATGTCCTGCTTCCTGCATTCATCTCTCTCTATGTTACTTACTCAATGAGTATAACAAAGAGAGAGTATAAAAGTTTAGAGTGCTTCCTCCCCGAGTGCTTTCACGGCTCTTTCAATATCACCGGGGGTGTCTATGCCTATGCTTTCCCAGGGTGTGACGGCGCACCGGATAGTGTAACCATACTCTATCCAGCGAAGTTGCTCGAGGCTCTCGGCCAGTTCCAGCGGAGTCTGCGGCAGGGCGGTTATCTCCTTCAGTGTTGAGGCGCGGTAACCGTAAAGGCCTATGTGCTTGTAGTAGTCGTGCCTGCTGTTCCACTCCTCAGCAGCTGCATCACGGAAGAAGGGTATCACTGACCGGCTGAAAAAGATAGCATCCATATTTTTTGAAACCACTACCTTGGGCTGAGCCGGATTGAAGAGCTCCTCTCCCGGCGCAACGCGGCGGATCAGGGTGGCGATGCTGACGCTGCTGTCTGAAAAACACTCCATCAGGGCCTTTATCTGCTCCGGCCTGATGAAGGGCTCATCACCCTGAATGTTTATGATGACAGTACCGTCATCATTACTGCCTCCGGTTATCTTGCCGGCAGCTTCAGCGCACCGGTCGGTGCCGCTGCGGTGTGATGATGAGGTCATTATGACCCTGCCTCCGAAGCCCGTAACGGTATCCCTGATACGGTCGTCATCCGTTGCTACCCAGACCTCATCAAGCACCTTTGAGGCTTGCCGGAAGACTCTTTCTATCATGGTCATGCCCCCTATCATGGCGAGGGGTTTACCCGGGAAACGCGACGAGGCGAAACGTGCGGGGATAATCGCTGTAAACCGCTTGACGGGACTGTTTTTCATGGTTCCAATTTACTAAAAAACAGAGTTAACATAATCCAAAAAAGTCGTAAATTCGCAGTTCATTGCATTTTGATGAAAGAGTTACAGAGCGTAAAACAGCGGTTTGGTATAATAGGCAATCATGAGGGACTGAACAGGGCGATAGATATAGCCGTTCAGGTGGCCCCCACCGATCTCTCTGTGCTTATCACCGGTGAAAGCGGCACCGGGAAGGAGGTCTTCCCTCAGGTGATACATACCTTCAGCCTCCGGAAGCATGGTTCGTACATTGCCGTTAACTGCGGCGCCATACCTGAGGGGACAATTGATTCGGAGCTTTTCGGTCACGAGAAGGGTGCATTCACAGGGGCCTCTGACAGCCGCAAAGGCTATTTTGAGGTTGCCAATGGCGGAACAATATTCCTTGATGAGGTGGCTGAACTGCCTCTCTCCACCCAGGTGAGGCTCCTGAGGGTGCTTGAATCGGGTGAGTTCATCAGGGTTGGTTCATCAAAGCCTCAGAAGACTGACGTCAGGGTCATTGCAGCCACAAATGTGGATATTATTCAGGCGGTCTCCTCCGGCAGGTTTCGCGAGGATCTCTTCTACAGGCTTAATACCGTGCCGGTACGCATACCGCCCCTACGCGAGAGGGGAGAAGACATAATTCTCCTCTTCCGCAAGTTCTCAGTCGATTTTGCCGAACGGTACCGCATGCCGGCCATCAGGCCCGACGGCCAGGCGAGGGAGATGCTTCTCAACTATTACTGGCCCGGTAATGTCAGGCAGCTGAAGAATATAACTGAACAGATATCAGTCATCGAGAAGGAACGTGAGGTCAATGCAGCCATGTTGTCACATTATCTGCCAGACTTCCAGAGCAGCGGTCGCCTCCCGGTTCCCGTCAGGTCTCCTGATGGCAAAGGGTTCAATACCGAGAGGGAGATACTTTACAAGGTGCTCTTTGACATGAAGAGCGACATGCATGATCTTAAGAATCTGGTGTATGACCTTCTTTCTGCAGGCGGTGAGCAGGACAACCTCACTGAGAGCGGTGCCCGTGCTGTACGCAACCTGTTCAATGACAGCGCTGTCCGCAAAGAGGCGTTTGAATCTGTGCAGCCTGTACAGGTCAGCTATGGTTCAGCCAGGGAAAACAGGGCAATAGAGGATACCGAGGAGGTCATTGAAGAATCACTGTCGCTCACCGACAGGGAGAAGGAGTTGATAAAAAAAGCGCTCGACAAGAACAACGGCAAGAGAAAAATAGCTGCCGCGGAGCTGGGTATCTCGGAGAGAACCCTCTACAGGAAAATAAAGGAGTACGGTCTCGATGGATAAGATGGCCCGGATAGTGTTGCCACTGGTCATGCTACTGTTGGCAGGCAGCTGCGGGGTAAAGGTCAAGTACTCCTTTACCGGCGCCTCGATACCCGTTGACGCAAAGACCATCAGTGTGGCAACATTTCAGAACAGGGCAAGCCTGGTGCAGCCTGGACTGAACCAGGTTGTCACCGATGCTCTCATTGACATGTGCCAGTCACAGACCAATCTTGACATGATTGGGTCAGGAGGCGATCTCAGCTTCGAGGGAGAGATAACCGATTACAAGACTCAGCCCCTGACGGTAGGAGGTGATGAGCAGGCTGCCAGCAACCGCTTTTCAATTACTGTCAAAATCAGGTATGTGAACAATTTTGATGCGGAGAGCAGCTTCGAGCAGTCGTTCACAAGGTACCAGGATTACGACAGCGGGCTTGACCTGAGTGCTGTTGAAGCCAGCCTTACGGAGGAGATAGTTAAGATGCTTACAGAGGATATTTTCAACAGGGCATTTGTCAACTGGTAAGAGCTGCATATGAACAGGAATGAATTTAACCGTTTCATTGCCGGCATTGACCTTCCCGGTCCGGGTGACCTGGAGGGACTGAGGGAGCTGACAGCGCTCTTCCCCTGGTTCCATTCGGCACATCTGCTGCTCCTCAGGGGCTTAAAGGAGAATTCAGATATAAGGTTTGACGCACAGCTGAAGGCGTCAGCGCTCTCGGTGAATGACCGTGAGGTGCTGCATCACTATCTGTTCAACACTCCGGCGGAAGCTGCAGAGGAAGGGCCTGTTGGTGAGACGCAAGCTGTTACAGTTGCTGATATTGAGACGGATGTAGTTGCGGAGTCTGTGCCTGAGCAGGAGGCAGTTGCAGTGGCTGAACCAGCTCCCGATGCGGAGGGTGTTGCACCGGAG
>DCSU01000138.1:14540-14899 GCA_002325785.1 Bacteroidales bacterium UBA1458
TGGAGCCGGTGCCTGCGCCGGAGATGCCGGAGGAACTCGAAGAGAAAGAGCATATTGGTGAGCCCGAGCCGGTTGCAGAGGCTGGAACTGCTCCCGAGGCTGAGGCAGAACCTGCCGCACCGGGCGCTGTTCCTGATGCAGTATTTGAGGGACCTGAAACTGATATAGAGGCAGCCACCACAGAGACGGTGGTAGATGCAAATGCCGAGTTGCGTACCAGAGAGGAACTTATTGCTGAGATTGAGGCACGACTGAAGGAGTTGAAGGCAGAACTACCTGAAACCTGGAATGACGAGGCACCCGCGCCGGAATCTCAGGAGGAGATCGCCACAATCATTGAACCACAACCTCAGGCTGAA
>DCSU01000138.1:14929-19917 GCA_002325785.1 Bacteroidales bacterium UBA1458
AACCGGAAGAATTCACAGAGGTAAGTGAGCCGCAACCTGAAGATGAGCCAGAGGCTCCGGATTATGCCGGCAGTGAGCCTGAAGCTGAGGAGCTGCTTGAACTGCTCCCGGACCCTGTTGCAGACCAGGATGCAGCAAGCAAGAATCTGTCGCCCACTGACCTGATAGACCGGTTCATTATGATCAGCCCTACAATCGAGAGGATGTCACCGAAGGAGTACCAGCCGGTAAGGGATCCGTCGGAAGAGAGTCAGGATGAAACAGGTAAATTCATAACGGAAACGCTGGCAAAGATTTACGTCACACAGGGCTACTATACGAAGGCAATAAATATTTATGAAAAGCTCTCTTTGCAATATCCGGAAAAAAGTAGTTACTTTGCCAGCCGTATTGAAAAGATTAAAGATCTAATAAAATAATACAACAATGGGTATATATGTTTTTATCTCAATCCTTGTTATTCTGGTATGTGTCCTGATTGTGCTTGTAGTGCTGGTTCAGAACTCCAAAGGTGGCGGTCTGGCAGCTAACTTCACCTCCGCCGGCCAGTCGATGGGCGTCCGCAAAACGGCTGATTTCCTCGAGAAATCGACCTGGACCCTCGGGGCAGCAATTTTTGTTCTCTGTCTTGCAGCAACGGCATCAATACCGAGAGGCCAGGGACAGAAGGAGTCAGTCATCAAGCAGTCAATTGAAAGAGCACAGGATCCTAACGCCATCCCAACCCTTCCTACTCAGATTCCACTCGAAGAACAGCAGCCTGACGGCGGTAACGAATAAAAATGACACCACAGAGATATTGAAGTGTCAGTTTGTCATGAACTGACACTTTTTTTTACCATAATCCATTTGGCACAGATTATGAAATCATCAGGCAGAAATAATATTGTTTAACTATAAAACTAATAGCAATGGCACACTTAAAAGGAAAAGTGCTGGCAGGTAAAGTTCTCATCAAGCCTCAGGAGGCAGAAGAGAAGACCGCCAGCGGTATCATTATCCCTGACTCGGCAAAGGAAAAACCACGCGCAGGAACTGTGGTTCTGGTTGGTTCTCCCAAGAAGGATGAAGAGATGGAACTTAAAAAGGGCGACGTCGTTCTATATGGAAAATACTCCGGGCAGGAGCTGAATATCGACGGCACAGACTATCTCCTTGTTTCACAGTCTGATGTTCTCTATATTTCGTAATAACCTCAAATAAGAATAGCAATGTCAAAGGAAATTAAATTTAATATCGAAGCACGTAACCTTCTGAAGGAAGGCGTTGACCGGCTCGCAGATGCTGTCAAGGTGACACTCGGCCCAAAGGGACGTAATGTAGTATTAGAAAAGAAATTTGGCGCACCCCAGATAACCAAGGACGGTGTGACCGTGGCCAAGGAGATAGAACTCTCTGACCCTTACCAGAATATGGGAGCACAGATGGTCAAGGAAGTGGCCTCCAAGACTTCAGACACAGCAGGTGACGGAACCACTACCGCCACAGTTCTTGCCCAGAGCATCATCAGTGTTGGACTCAAGAACGTCACTGCCGGTGCCAACCCGATGGATCTCAAAAGAGGCATAGACAAGGCCGTCGCAAAGGTTGTTGAAAGCCTGAAAGAACAGTCGCAGAGTGTTGGTGACGACCTTAAGAAAATCGAACAGGTTGCACGCATCTCCGCAAACAATGATGAAGAGATAGGCAAGCTCATCGCCACGGCGATGGATAAGGTCAAGAAGGAAGGCGTAATTACCGTTGAGGAAGCCAAAGGCACCGAGACCAAGGTTGAGGTTGTTGAAGGGATGCAGTTCGACCGCGGTTATATCTCAGCATATTTTGTTACCAATCCTGACAAGATGGAGGTGGAGATGGACAACCCCTATATCCTGATCCATGACAAGAAGATAGCAACAATGAAAGATCTTCTGCCCGTTCTCGAGGAGACAGCCCGCAGCGGCCGTGGCCTTATGATTATAGCAGAAGATGTTGAAGGTGAAGCTCTTGCCACCCTGGTTGTAAACCGTCTGAGAGGCTCACTCAAGGTGTGCGCTGTTAAAGCTCCCGGTTTTGGCGACAGAAGGAAAGAGATGCTTGAAGACATTGCCATTCTGACAGGCGGAACTGTCATCTCCGAGGAGAGGGGCATGAAGCTCGAGAATGCAACAATTGCAGACCTTGGCGTTGCTGACAAAGTGACGGTCAACAAGGAGAACACCACCATCGTCAACGGTGCAGGTGAAAAATCAATGATCGAAGCCCGAGTTAGCCAGATCAAGCAGCAGATATCCACCACCACATCGGATTATGACAGGGAGAAGCTTCAGGAGAGGCTTGCCAAGCTTGCCGGCGGTGTGGCAGTTCTTTACATTGGCGCCGCATCAGAGGTTGAGATGAAAGAGAAGAAAGACCGCGTTGATGACGCTCTCCATGCAACACGTGCCGCAATAGAAGAGGGTATTATCCCCGGCGGCGGAGTAGCTTATATCAGGGCAATTCCTCTGCTTGACAAACTCAAAGGCGATAACGAAGATCAGAATACCGGAATTGATATAGTGAAAAGAGCAATTGAAGAGCCTCTGCGTCAGATAGTTATCAATGCAGGTCTCGAAGGTGCCGTAATCGTCCAGAAAGTGCGCGAAGGCAAAGGCGACTTTGGCTACAACGCTCAGACTGACAAATTCGAGCACCTGCTGAAGGCAGGCGTCATTGACCCGGCAAAGGTTGCAAGGATAGCTCTTGAGAATGCCGCATCAATAGCCGGCATGTTCCTTACCACCGAAGCAGTTGTGGTTGAGGAGAAGGAAGAAAACCCGATGCCAAACCCCGGAATGGGCGGTGGCGGCATGCCGGGCATGATGTAAAAAAAAGCTTTTTAATCAATAGAAAAATGCTGCTTCAGAAATGAGGCAGCATTTTTTTCAGGCAATAGGCAGTAGGCAATAGGCAGTAGAGGGGCGAGCGTTATGAAATGACCCGCCAGCTGGCGGGTCATTTCAGTGCGGGAACCGGTTTGCAGGGGAGGTGGCAATAGGCAGTAGTGGGTAAATGCAGTTAGAAATCACAAGTGCATCAAAATCGACAATCGACAATCGCAAATATCAAACCTCACCTTAAAAAATCTATTGCCTACTGCCTACCCCCTTTTGCCTATTTTATCCATCTTTGCATAATGGCTGATCCGCGGCAGGTAAACGAACTCGAGCACGAGAAGATAGGGACGCTGATGTGGAGGTACTTCCTCCCGGCGTTTGCCAGTATGATGGCAAACGTCCTCTATAATATTGTTGACCGTATCTATATCGGACAGGGTGTTGATGCGCTTGCTCTCTCGGGCCTGAGCGTGGTCTTTCCGCTGATGATTGTCATCATGGCTTTCGGGATGCTCGTGGGTATGGGATCAGCCGTTCGCATATCCCTGAGCCTGGGTGAGAAGGATTATGGAAGGGCGAACAGAATCCTGGGCAATGCACTTTTCCTTTCGGTGGTAATAGGATTTGCGCTGATGATAACGGGATTCCTTATGCGCGACAGGGTACTGGTGATCTTCGGGGCCGGTCCGGATACACTAAAATATGCCTCTGACTATTTTAATATCATCCTTCTGGGAGTGCCGTTTGCAATGACCGGCTATGCCCTCAACAACATCATCAGGGCGGAAGGGAACCCCCGGATTGCAATGTACTCCATCTTCGTCAGCGCCGGTTTGAATATTATTCTTGACCCGATATTCATATTCGGCCTGGATATGGGGGTGGAGGGTGCCGCATGGGCAACCATCATTTCACAACTCGTCCTCTTTGTGTGGGTCCTGGCTCACTTCCGCAGCCGGAAAAGCGTTACCAGGCTTGTTCTGGCAAATGTCAGGCCGGATCTGTACATTATTAAATATATTATCTCCATCGGCTTTGCCCCGTTTGCCATGAATATTGCTGCCAGCCTCGTCATTGGGGTAATGAATGCCAGCTTTATCAAGTACGGCGGCGATATCGCAGTGGCGGCCATGGGCATTGTGCACAGCACCACCATGATGATGGTGATGACTATCATATCTATCAATATGGCCATTCAGCCAATCATCGGATTCAATTTTGGCGCCGGCCTGTTCTGCAGGGTTAAAGAGGCTGTGATGATGGCTATATGGTACGCAACGCTTGTGGCTACTGCCGGTTGGCTGATCTGCATGCTGATTCCGGGAACGGTTGTCAGCATCTTCAATTCAGACAGTATAGAGCTGAGGGATGCCGGTGTCATCGGGTTGCGCATTTATTGCTCCGTTCTCCCTGTGGTCGGCTTTCAGATCATCGCATCAAACTACTTCCAGGCCATAGGTAAGGCGAAACTGGCTACGTTCCTCTCGCTTCTGCGCCAGATAATCGTCCTGCTGCCACTGATTTTCATACTGCCGGAATACCTGGGTGTAAACGGCGTATGGATAGCCAACCCTGTTTCCGATATGGTGGCTGCGGTTGTCTCATTCATCTATTTTCGCAGAGAGATGAAAAAGCTAAAATGCGAAATCCCAGTTACAGGCCCTGCTTCTGCCGGTATCACTTCATCTGCAGAGACCTGTTGACCGTAAGCCGTCTTTTAACGCCGGGGCTTTTCTGAACTATCTGACCCGGAGCTTTCCCCTGCCTATCGCATCCTTAAACATTCTGACCGTGGTCTCTCTTTTTCCTCAGGGTCACCAGGAACAGAGCCATGGCAGCAACTGCCGCGGCGGCACCGATTATCGCCGAGGGTCCCTGCGGCATGGCCAGTCCTCCCCCGGAATGGGGGGCTGCAAGAATATATGTAATGCACACGGCGGTAAGGAAGACCGCCGGAAGAGACATCATGAGATGATTCTTTCCGCTGATGCCCAGATACATGGCGATGGTCCAGCAGGTGATGGCCGCCAGGGCCTGGTTCGAGATGCCAACGAACTTCCATATCCGTGCAAACTCGTCTTTCATCACGAAGGTTAGAACAAAAGCAACAACAAATACTGGTACAGTTATAAG
>DCSU01000079.1 GCA_002325785.1 Bacteroidales bacterium UBA1458
AGGGCCATCACATCCCTCTCAAAGAGACTGACACTATAATAATCAGTGACTGACAGGAACCCGATGAAATGGTGTTTAACCTTTGAGAGCTGCTCATCATCAGGAGCTGCTGTTCCGATCTTCATCTCACGATAGCACTGTCTGGAGTCACATGAGATGATGCTGCACCCCAGCCGTAACGCCAGCTCTATGGAAAAATCAGTCTTCCCCACACCGGTAGGGCCGGGGAGAACAACCAGGGTATTTCTCATGTGATCAGGAAGGGGAGGGGTTATTCCTCCTCCTCGTCAACGTTTTCGATATTGTCGAATTCCGACAGCCCCTCTTCATCTTCGCCCTCAAAGAAAATCTCATCGTCAACAACATCCTCATCTATCTCGTCATCGTCTTCATCCGTGACAACANNTTCTTGCGGGCTACACCACCGAAGGTCACCTGTTTAGGGGGCAAACCCTTGGAATTGGTGCATATGGGGTACTCCATGTTTTCATCCTCTTTAGCCTCACCCACATATTCCACAAACAGGGCCCTGTCATTAAAAAAGTCGAAGACATAGAGGAGCTTCTGGTTCTTGCGGAAGATGACCTCCTCCAGGATGGCATTTTCCATTGTTGATGAACCGGCGCCCATGTCGAAGAGAGTAAATTCCTCCTCCTTCTCCCAACTCTCTGTAGCCATATAGAATGAAGCTATCTGCGACTTGTCGAACTCCAACTCCTCCTGCAGGGCATTGTGAAAATCAAGCAGAGTCTGAGTTTCGAGAAACTCAAACTCCCTTATAAACGCTTCATCTTCATCAGTTAATACCACGAACCTATAAACCATGTCACTCACTTTTTCAACCTGTGCAATTTAATATTTTTTAATATACATTCACTTAATACTATTTTTTTTTAGAACGAAGGAAATAGTGTCAATATTGTCTGCATAATCCCATAATTCGGGCTGTTGCGCACTTCCGAAAGGCAGATGGCCGTGCCCTGCCACGCACTGCAGCAAGCTTCCGGCTGCCTCCCTCTCCGGTAAGGGGGGGCCGGCCGGAGGGTAAAATTCATAATGCAACACAGCCATTGGCGGTGTCAGTGATGATGATTCCCTCATGAGCACGAACCCCCCGTCAGTGAAGGGCTCCCGGTTGACAATCATTATCGCCTTGTTGTGGTCATAGTTCACGGAGTATTTATAATGTGAACGCAGCGCATCGTACCTTTGCCAGTGGCTGATCAGGCTGGCATGATCATATCCCTCCGGCAGATACAGCTTTGACACATTACGGCATCCGAGTCCGAAGTAGGTGAAGATGTCATCACCCAGAAGCTCAAGCTCCCCCGGCGACTCCGTTCCGTCAAGGATGGCGATGCTGTTTCTGTTGCGACGTATTATTGAAGGGATGTTTCTGAAATAGTATTCGAAATACCTGGAGGTGTTGTTGCTGCCGGTGGCTATGACCATATCAAAATCCTTAAGCCTGTCAGAGGTAATCTCAATGAATGGTGCCAGCTCCGGTTCTATATCCGTCAGTGTTTCAGTCACCGCCCTCATGAGAGGTTCATCTCTGTTACTCAGCTTTGCCTGCAAACGGTTTCCGGTTACCAGTACGCAGAGCAGGTCATGGAAGCCGACCAGCGGGATGTTGCCGGCCATCACTACACCTACCGTTACAGGTTGCCGTTCCTCCTGCAGTTCAGGATAGGCTGACAGCCACCGGACCAGGTTCTCTTTATTGAGGGTTCTACCTGCTGATGACAGGGCAAGCCTTACATTGTCAGGGGTGAACCATGGGTTTGAATGCTGCAGCGTATCAATAAGCTCAGCGAATCGCCCGGCGCTACCGGTGGTCATTCCTTCAGCTCCGTCGCACATAGCCTTTCCAAGGGCCGCGAAGGTCCGGATCCTCTTATCAGAAAAAAAAATGCCCGTTTTCACACGGGCAAAGTTATAAAAATGATAATGAGAATCTGAAATCAATTCAGCGCAAAGGATATGGGCAGGGTAAAGGAGACCTTCACGATTTTATCGTTCTGCCTGCCGGGAGTCCACTGCGGACATCCGGACACAAGCTCAAGGGCAGCCTGGTCAAGGAGCGGATCAACACTTCTGATGACCTTGGGGTCTTTCACATTTCCCTGCTCGTCAATAACGAATTGTACAATCACTTTGCCCTGTATACCTTTTGAAGCAGCCTCGGCGGGGTATTTCATGTTCTGTACCATCCATTGCCTCAATTCATTGTATGTTGTGTCATTGCGGAAAACAGGCATCTGATCAACCACAGTGAAAATTTCATCAGATGTCTCAGCCTGCGCAACATCGGATGCAGGCTCTGCTACAGATGCAGCCTTTGTCAGGGCGGCAGTCTCGTTACGCGCATCGCTGCCACTGTTGCAGGAGAATATGAAAACCAGCATAAGGGCAAGCGGAAGTGCCAGGATCAACTTGAGGGAAGCGCTGCTTCCCGTTCTTTTCTTTGTCATCATGATTATTCTGTTTTTAAGAAGTGATCGCTTTGAAAAGGGATTGGAAAAGAGTGGTGCATTGCTTCTGAATACGGAGGCAAGCAGCAGGTCTCGGTATGAACCGGGATCCTCCCCTCCGGTAATGCATTCGTTATCAGCTTCATACTCATGTACAGCCAGGAGCGACCTCCGCATCAGGTAGGCAGCCGGGTTGAACCACTGCAGTGCCGTGATGAGGCCGGCTATAAACAGATCGGAGTGATGCCCGAGCCTGATATGCTTCATCTCATGGTTGATCATCCGTCCTGCATCATCATCTGCCACTGAGCTGCTGATGAAGATGTGACCGAGAGCCGAATAGCAGGTTCTGCTACCTGTGTGAAGGCGGATAATATTACCATTGCCCCGCCCTGAACGAATCATTCTTACAAGCCTCACGGTGCCGGTAAGCATCAGCCCGGCTGAAACCAGGAGACCGGCCGGGTAGATCCATGGCAGAATTGCAGACAGAAGAGCTGCGCTTTCCGGCGATCTTCCCGGGGTGACAACCGTTTCAGGCAGCAGTAGGAAGACAAGCCCGTCCGGCGGCAGGATGGCCCCGGATGCACTAATCTCTATGTTCATCAGAGGTACAATCACAGAAAATATCATTGACCCCAGAAGGAAGTACCTGTTCCTGCTGTGCCGCGTGTCACGCTTAAGTGCGATCTCGTGAAAGATCCACAGCAACGTCAGGCAGATGCTGCTCTCAATTGCATATTCAAGCATGCCGTTCATCACTTTTTCCTTTTATTGTGTTCGCTGTTCTTCATCATCTCCATGATCTCCTCCATATCCTTGACGGTTATGGAGTCTTCCCTTGCAAAGAAACTCACCATCTTCTGGTATGAGTTTGAGAAATAATTCCTCACAAAGCTGCTCATCTGTGTCTTGCGGTAATCATCCTTTGATATGACCGGGAAGTACTGGTATGTCCTCCCATATGCCCTGTAATTTACAAATCCTTTTTCCTGGAGTATCCTGATAATAGTGCTGACTGTGGAATATGCCGGCCTGGGTTCGTCAAACTTTTCCAGAATCTCCTTGATGAAAGCCTTTTTGAGCCTCCATAGAATCTGCATAACCTCTTCCTCAGCTTTTGTCAGTTCCTTTATCTCCATAACGGGTTGCTTTTATTAAGTACAAATATATAACTAAAAAATTAAATATACAACTAATTACTTAAAATTAATCATTGGAGTCATCATTTTTTCTGTGCTGTAAGCAGCGATTGATAAAAGATGTATCTTAGGTCCTTGATTACAGCCGGAGGAAGAGTGTGAGCAGGTTTACGTTGTTTTATGAGAATATAAGGGTTGCATTCAAGGCGATCAGGTCGAACAAAGTGAGGGCATCACTTACGATGGCCATTATTGCTTTCGGCATTATGGCCCTGGTGGGGATACTGACTGCCATTGACGGGCTTAAGAGCACGCTGACTCAGCAGTTCACGATGATGGGGGCAAACTCCTTCTCAATTACTTCCAGGTCATTACGTGTTTCGATGGGCGATCAGCACTACCGGACCAAGAACCATTCTAATATTACCTACCGGGAGGCAGTGGAGTTCCAGGAGAAGTTCAGGGAACCGGCATGGGTCTCTGTCTCTTTCAACGCCTCCGGGATGTCTGAATACCGGTTCAGAACCAACAAGACCAACCCCAATATTTCAGTCATTGGCTCTGATGAAAACTACCTCACCATTGCAGGGCAGGAGCTAGAATCAGGCAGGAACTTCTCACAGGAGGATCTCGCCGGCAGCAGGCATGTAGTGATTATAGGTCAGGATATAGTCCGTTTTCTCTTTGCCGGGGTTGACCCACTTGGGAAGGAGATAAGCCTTCCGGGACTGAAGCTGACGATTATTGGTGTTCTTAAATCCAAGGGCAGCAGTATGATGGGTGGCGACCAGGTGACTGTCATCCCGATCACCACCGCAAGGCAGTATTTCTCCCGGCCTGGCATAACTTACAACATCGGGGTGATGCCCCAGAAGTCGGTCAGCCTTGACATGATGGCAAGCGAGGCCGAGGGCATCTTCCGCATTGTCCGCAACCTCGATCCCCGTGACGAATCTGATTTCAACATTCAGAAGAGTGATTCAATCATCAAGATCCTTATGGAGAACATCAAGTTTGTCACCCTTGCTGCAACCATTATTGGTCTGATCACGCTGTTCGGTGCTGCAGTTGGGCTGATGAATATTATGCTGGTCTCCGTTACCGAACGTACACGCGAGATAGGTGTCCGAAAGGCCCTGGGAGCCAGGAAATCGGTTATCAGGCAGCAGTTTCTCTTTGAATCGGTTATCATTGGACAGATGGGTGGTCTCCTTGGTATCCTGGCCGGTATCATGATTGGCAACCTGGTATCGCTGGGTATGGGGTCAAGCTTTACTATACCGTGGGTCTGGGTCATAGGAGGTGTGCTTGCCTGCTTCATTGTAGGAATAGCCTCAGGCTATTTCCCTGCCGTAAAGGCATCGTCTGTTGATCCGATTGAAGCGCTGCGTTATGAATAATTAGCATTTTCACTGTTACTGATCGAACTGAATAAGGATAAATTGGCAGGAGTATGGAGATAATTCAGGCAGGGTCAAACAATACACCGCGTATCACCTATGACCCGGATGAGGATGTGCTGAGCATCACCGGCCGGTCAATAGCCGAGAGGCCTGACGTGATTTACAATCCACTTGAAGTATGGATCAAAGTGCATCTTGGCCGGTTCAACCAGTTGAGAGTGGTGATTTTCCTGGAATATATCAACAGCGGATCATCAAAGGCGCTGCGCGATGTGCTGCGGATGATCAGCGGGTACCGTGCGCCCCAGTACAGGATAAGGATCACATGGCTCTACGAGGAGGATGACGAGTCAATGCATGAGCTGGGCGAACACTACCGTGATGCTGCCGGCGTAAATATGGATGTGCAGATGGTCCTCTGAAAACTTATGGAATAGAAAACAAAAGAGGGTGTCCCGTTAAGGCACCCTCTTCTGATTTATTTATACCGGACAGGCTTAGAGCATTTTCCCAAGCGTCACGATAAGGTCGACACATCTTGCGGAGTAACCCCACTCATTGTCATACCATGACAGAACCTTAATCATATTGCCGTTGACCATTGTGCTCTGCGAATCAAAGATTGATGATGCAGGGTTGTGTATCACGTCAACAGAGACAATCTCGTCTTCAGTATACTCGAGGATGCCTTTCATCGGACCTTCAGCCGCTTTCTTCATTGCTGCGTTGATCTCCTCTTTTGTAGCTGTCTTCTTCAGCACGGCTACGAGGTCAACAAGTGACCCTGTCGGCGTCGGGACTCTTACCGAGATACCGTCTAGTTTGCCCTTCAGTGACGGGATGACCTTGCCTACAGCCTTGGCTGCACCGGTGGTTGTAGGTATCTGCGATAGCGCAGCGGACCTGGCCCTGCGCAGATCTTTGTGCGGAAGGTCAAGGATGCGCTGGTCATTGGTATATGAGTGTATGGTAGTCATAAAACCAATCTCTATTCCGAAGCTGTCATTGAGAACCTTTGCAACAGGGGCAAGGCAGTTTGTTGTGCAAGAAGCGTTTGATATGCATGTGTGTTCGGGCTTGAGCATGTCGTCATTGACACCAACCACTATCATTGCATCAATTGCGTCTTTTGCAGGGACTGTAAGGATAACCTTCTTTGCTCCGTTCTTGAGATGGTCACCGTATCCTCCCTTGGGACTCTCTTTGGAGGTGAAGATGCCGGTCGACTCTATAACGATGTCAGGCTTGCTTTCCCATGGAATGGAAGCAGGGTTCTTTTCCGAATGCACTCTGATTTTATCACCTCTGACGATGATATTCTGATCATCATAAGTGACTCCCGGGAACTGCCCCTGGGTAGAGTCATATTTAAGAAGATGAGCCAGTGTTTTTGTATCGGTAAGGTCATTGATGCCAATGATCTCAATGTCGGGCCTTTCAAATGCCAATTTGAATACGTTGCGGCCTATCCTTCCGAAACCGTTGATTGCTACTTTAATCTTTGCCATTGTTAATAAGTTAATGTGATTATTGAAATGAGTGGCAAAGGTATAAAATAAAAAGGAGAGGTCAAAGGAGGGTGTAAATTATTCCTGAGGAGGCCGGCGCAACATATTGAAGAGACCACCAGGGTTCATGGGGTCAAGGATCATCCCAATCCGGTAGCCTACAAATATAGCGGGGAAAAACTGCTTGTTGTCCTCAGTGGCCATGATAGGGATGGCCCTGGTAAAGGCATGAAGCGATGCGCCAACCTCAATGGCGNNAACCGGTACGGGCGTACAGCCCGGGATATAGCTTGATTTCATCGGAACCCTTGAAGAACGATGCCTTACCCATGATATCAAGGGGCTGGTGTATTGTAAGGTCAAACTTTTGCTCTTCAATAGTATAGTAGTCCTGACCCACAAGAACAATAATCTTATAATAT
>DCSU01000131.1:0-157 GCA_002325785.1 Bacteroidales bacterium UBA1458
AGACCGCCTCCTGGTTCGCCCGCTGAAAGAAGGGCGAGACATCATATTCATCAATCCTGACCGAGCGGATAGGTAATCCCTTGATCAAAAGCTGTAATACACTATCGCGGATATTGATCAGAAGACCTATAGAGTCAGAATCCGCCATCTTGACCTG
>DCSU01000131.1:165-6887 GCA_002325785.1 Bacteroidales bacterium UBA1458
ACAGAGGTCGATGGTGTCTCCCTCCTTCTGCTCCAGGGAAGCGAAATAGGCATCGTCAAAAGTCCTGACAGTGTTGTTCACAGCGGAGACCGACTGTACCAGGTAAAAGATAATGAATATGCCGAGGAGAGTCGCTGTAATTATGTACCATTTAAATTTTTCCCAGTTCATGACGGATAGTATTGTCAGTAAATATAGACTTTGGATCCTACGCTGAGGGAGTTAAATACGGCCTCCAGGTCATCATCATTGAGCCTGATGCATCCATGAGTCACTGGCATCCCCAGGAGCCTCTTGTAGAGCGTTCCGTGTATCAGGTACCCATCGCCGAGGGCCATGGCGTAATCACCCAGCACACCATACTCATACCTTGATGCGTCCGTGGGACCGGGAATGGGGAGCCCCTCCTCGACAAACGCCCAGTCGGGCTTGCGCCAGACGGGATGAGTGATCTTGCCCTGGATGGTAAACCTGCCCCGCGGAGTCTTGAATATCCACTCCTTCTCGCCATCTTCGGTCTTAAGGAGGGTATAGCTGCCTGAAGAACAGAAGCCTTCGCGCACCAACTTGCGGCTGCGGTAGAGAGAGAACCTGTTGTCAACGGTGTTAATGACTATGTATGTCTGGGTGGGGATGAATGAAGCGAGCCTGCGCTCGAGCCTGGTGATCTCGTTCTTCGTGTTTGCTATCTGCCTCTTGATGGTTCTGTCATTAAGGAGCGAGGAGTCAACCGCACACTCAGCCCTGCTGGTGCCCCATGAATTCTGAAGTGACGGAGCAAGGTAAAGAGGTATGCTCAGTAGCAACAGCACCCCAACAGCTAATGCCGTAATTAAGAGTGTCATCCTTACTTTCGGACTGGAGTTGATATAGTTCCTTAAGGCCTCATAATATCTCCGGTCTGATGAGATGCCTTCTGTTGAAGAGGAGCCTTTGCTGGCTGCCGGAGAGGCGCCGCCATCAGGTTCTGGATTGGAGCCGCTTCCTGCCGGGGAGGAGCCGCTTCCTGCAGGCGCTGAGTCTTCATTTTTTTTCGGAGAGCCATTGTCTCCCGATGTTATTTCTTCCTGATCTTCCATGATCACTTTTCGCTGGAGGAGAAGAACTCCTCAAGGGTTAATGTTGAGCCGATAATTGTTACCGGGGTTCCTTTAGAGGCATATTTAAACAGCAGGTCCATGTCATCATTCCTGAGGGCCACGCATCCCTGCGTCCAGTTGGCCCCTTTGCCTCCGTCGCCATGTATCTCTATCATGTCTCCGATACTTGCGTCGNNTCATTGAACTCCTGCATATCAACCTTATTCGGATAATTGATCATCAGTGCTTTATGATACCTGGTTGAGCCGCCTGACAGCTTCTTTGTAATGACATATTTCCCTTCGGGAGTTGCCATATCGCCCCTGCTTTTTTTGTCTCCCAGCCAGTTGCTGCCAAACTCTGCCTCAAAGGTATATTTCTTTTTGCCACCATGATACAGGTGACACAGGCCGGGAATTTTTTCCACGAGGATGACATATGAACCGTTACGGCGACTCTCGTTAATGGTAGCTGTTGCCCACTCCTGCCAGTCAGAGTAATGCTGGTAGTAATCTTCCAGTTTCTTTCTGGCAAGCACATAAGCGCCTGATATATATTCATTTGCCTCGGTGATCTTCACGTTTCCGTTGACGTAGTTTTCCTTTTCAAGATCGATCTCAGCCTCGCGCAGAAGCAGCTTGCCTTTAGAATGTTTATTTTTTATATCCTTGGGAAGGGGCATTGAAAGAAAAATCTTTTCGAAAGCCTGCATCTCATCTCGCATCCGGTTGATCTCGCTTCCGAGGTTTGCCTTCAGGTTATTCGATCTTGTGATGGTGTTGCGTGTCGCCTGGTCGGCCTTCTTTTGAGCGATGGCAGCAAACGTAATGACCTGCTCATAATCGCGGAAGAGGATGAAGCGGTCATTTTCGGTTCGCCATGCGGTCATGGCCGAATCGTAGTTGTTCTGAGCTTCCCTGTAGATTCTGGGCGAATAGACTTCAGAGCGGTAGTCCCTGGCCCGGGCTATTGCTGCCCTGGCGCGTTCCACTTCCGGCTGTGGTGGTTCCGGCACGAGGGCCCGGAAGAGCATCACTGTCAGAAATATGACGATAGCGGCAACGATTAAATATATTAACAGGCTTACAAGGGAACCTCTCTTCATGTGGGGTTTAATGTTAAAAAAATCCCCGGGACCAGGCCCGGGGATCCAGTTTTAATCCTGGTGGTGTTGTTTAGATTTTGATACCAGCTTTAGCCATAGCTTCCTTCAGCTCGGCGATGATGCCGTTGATGCCGTCGGTAGCAGCTTTCAGTTTGTCAACAACCTGAACATAGTTGGTGCCGCCGTCATAAAGAGCCTGGGTGTCAGTCAGTGATGTTTCGATGACTGTCAGTTCGTTCTTGATCTCTTCAACAACTGCCTTGCCTTCTTTGCCTTTAGGAGCTTTCAGGATGAGAGCTTTTGCCTCATCGAGAAGGGTTTTGGCATTTGCCATCATTGTTTCGGCTTCAGCTTTCACTTCAGCTTTCTTGACTTCAACGTTGCCAGCAAGTTCACCTGCTTTGAGGGTGATAGCTTCAGCGTTGGCTTTAACCACTTTGAAATCCTTGGCTGATTTCGACTTCTGTGTCTCGATGTTCTGCAGCATGACGGTCAGTGAATCATTCAGAGCAGCAAATTCTGCGGGGAAGTAAACATCTGTCTGTACTGTCTTGGCTGAGTCCAGAGCTGCTGATGCAGCGTCGAGAGCTTCCTGAGGAACTTTAGCGCAGCTGGTCATAAGGGCCACTGCAGCAATGGTAGCAATTGCTAAAAAGAATCTGTTTTTCATTTCTGTTTAAAATTTGGTTCTGTTATCTGTTATCTGTTATTTTACGCCTTATTCAGGTCGTAAAAACGCCGCAAAGATAAGATTTTTTCCGTTACATAAAATTTTTCTCAAGGAATTTTTTACGATTTTATTGATTCTGGTTGAAAAAATCATGTGGTGCGGTGCCCCCGGGTTCGCCCTGCGAAAGTCAGGATCAGAATTTGCCTGAAGCCAGGACCCCGATTATGACGACTAAGTAAATTGCAAGGATCACGAGTGAGACGATGGCCAGCACGTACAGGATAAAGAATGCCCGTGTCTGCCTTTCGATAGCTGTCTCCAGGTCCCTGGCGGAGCTGTTTGAGTTGTAATTTGTAAACGCGTCAGCTGATTCACGGAGTCTCTTACCCATAATATAATAAGGTATACCAAATATGGCACCTATTATTGTGAGGCAATAGATTACTCCGCCGATCATTGCAAGCAGTCCGAGGAACCGCATATACTTCGGCATGTTGTCCAGGTTTGCTGACATCAGTGACTGAGACTGGGGTTGGGTTTGAGTTTGGTCAGGTGTTAATTCTTCGTTTGACATGATTATTCCTCCTTTGGTTTAGATTGGTGAAGGATAAAGTTAGTAATAGTTTAAATCAAAGACAACAGGTGTGGAGGGGGNNCAACACATGAATGACCTTCCAGGTCTTTCTGTTTTACATCCTCCGCACTTGAAAGCTTGCTTTCAAGGCGTCGTCTGTAAAACAAAAACCCCCCTGCCAATTGGCAGGGGGGGGGGATTAGCTGCGCAGATCCCCGGGNNGCAACACATGAATGACCTTCCAGGCATTTCTTTTTCCCCTCCTTCGCTTTTGAAAGCTAGCTTTCAACGCGTAGTCGGCAAAAAAGAACCCCCTCCGCCTGCGGCGAAGGGGGTCATTCATGTGTTGCGGAGAGAGGGGGATTCGAACCCCCGGTACGGTTACCCGTACGGCAGTTTAGCAAACTGCTGGTTTAAGCCTCTCACCCATCGCTCCAAAAAACGTCTTCCCTAATATGCTGCAGCCTGCTTAAATAATTGAAAAGAGCTTGCTGCAGCGTGTGCAAAAGTAAAAAATCATTGATTACTTTACAATACTATAGTCTCTTTTTCTCGAGGAGTGCCACGTTCTCTACATGGAAGGTATGCGGGAACATGTCAACCGGAGCAACACGCGTCACATCATATCCCGCAGACAGGATGTCAATATCGCGCGCCTGGGTGGCCGGATTGCAGCTTACGTATACAATCTTTTCAGCTCCCGAGTTCAGCATCGCGAGGGTGACATCGCCATGCATGCCGGCCCTCGGCGGATCAGTGATGATCACATCAGGCCTGCCCCGCTCACCGAACAGCTTCTCATTGAAAATATCCTTGATGTCGCCGGCAAAAAATTCCGCGTTCCCAATATTGTTTTCAGTGGCATTCACCCTGGCATCCGCAACAGCCTCTTCAATGTACTCAAGGCCGGTGACCTTCGCAGACCCCGAGGCCAGGTAACAGGCTATCGTCCCTGTGCCGGTGTAGAGATCATAAACATTCTCGCCGCCCTTCAGCTGCGCAAACTCCTTAACAACGCCGTAAAGCCTTGAAGCCTGGCCGCTGTTGGTCTGGAAGAACGACTTCGGACCAATCCTGAACCTGAGCCCTTCCATCTCCTCAGTTATAAACATGCTGCCGCGAAAATGGACAGGTGTCTGGTCCGAGATGCTGTCGTTCTTCTTTGTATTAACGATATACCATAGCGAAGTTATCTCCGGGAAACTCTCAGCCAGGTGAATCAGTAGCCGTTCTCTCTCCTCCGTGTGGCTGTCCGTCGTCACCAGCACCACCATCACCTCCCCTCGGGAGGTTATCCTGACGAACATGTTCCTGAGGAAGCCGCGATGCTCGCGGAAGTCGTAGAACGGAAGCCTCCTCTCCAGCGCATATCGCCTCACCTCATTCCTGATTCTGTCCGACGGTTCGGACATCAGGAGGCACTCTTTAATATCAATGACCTTGTCGAAGATCCCGGGAATGTGGAAACCCAGCGCCGGGCTGCTCCCGAGATCGGCCCCTGATGATATCTCCTCACGGGTCATCCACCGACGCTCCGAGAAGGTGAATTCTAATTTGTTGCGGTAGCCGTAGATCTTTTCCGAGCCGAGGATCGGATCAATCTCCGGGATGGCCGTATGTCCAATGCGTGTAAGATTATCACGGACCTGCTGTGCCTTGTAGAACAGTTGCCTGTCATAAGGCAGATGCTGCCAGCGACATCCGCCGCACACCCCGAAATGAGAGCATGGTGGCGTTATCCTCTGGAGCGAGGGTGTGGTCACCGCCAGTGTTACCCCCTCCATATAACGCTTTTTCTTCTTCGTGACCCTTACGTCAACCACATCGCCCGGTATTAATCCCGGCACAAACAACACCATCTCGTCAACCCTGGCGATAGCATTGCCTTCTGACCCGATATCCGTAATGGTGACGCCCCTGAGGGTTGGCAGCTGCTTCTTCCTTCCCATCCCCTCCTATCTGAATGCCTTGAAAAACTCCAGACCAGCCATCACTGCAGGTACAGCCCCGGTGCTATGGTCAAGTCCGTTCAGTGTCACATACAGGCATGTCACCGGGTTCGATCCGGCGGCAATCATGTCGTTATGCATCATTTCCGAGAGCAACGGCATGACATATGTATCTGCAGTGCCGTGAAGGAAAAGAATGGGGACATTGCTGTCCCATCCCTGTACGCTATTAGCAGTCATGGCGTTGCGAACACTCTGGTACAAAGGGACAGTGGCATATCCAGAGATATATTCTGACTTGAAAANNCCCATATATTCTGACTTGAAAAATTCAGAGGTGTTGATGCTAAGCTGTGCGTTTATCTGTTCAGAGGTATGCAGCCCGTCAAAGAGTCCGGGGATGCGTCCCGCATAAGGCTCGTTGAAAAGGTCTGTGAGGTCATTGCTGTACAGGTTGTATTCACTGTAAGCGTTGGCAATATATGCGATATATACAGGCATCGGATACTGTGTCTGCCCGAGGACATACTCGTTGACATAGTTCAGGTCATATGGACCTGCCCCGCCGCTGGCCGCCCTGACATTAAAATCAGCAGAGTAATCCTTCTCCATCGCCTCAAGCAGAGCCAGTGTAGCCCATCCTCCCTGCGAGTAACCCAGGAGGTAGCACTCATTGGTGATCGATATATCCTTTGCTACATCCTCATCGAACTCCGCCAATGAATAAAACATGTCGATAATTGTCTGTGCAGTTGATTCCTTGTGGAGGTATGGATGTGCCATCTGCTCCGATGCCCCGAAACCCAGATAATCGGGAAGAATGACAACATAACCGGTGCCTGCAAGGTATTCAATCAATTGAAACTGAAGGGCCAGCGGATCTGCGGTGGGAGCTGCTGAATGCAGGGTGTTGGTGCCGTTCTGGAAAGAGAGCACAGGGTATGTTCCGGGAACCGAGGGAATGCATACCAGTCCTGAAGCGGTCACCTCTTCTCCCATGAATTCAGTCGTATAGGTAATGCTGTAGACATTTACTCCGGATACCACGTCTGCAACTATTTCAATAATTGCTGGGTATTGTGAGCCCGCAATGGTCAGAACAGAAACGATATTTTCTTTGGTTCTCATCATCAACAGTTCGCTGGAGAGGAGATAAGTGTTATCTGCGAAGGGATCGGTCTCTTCTTTCCCGGAGCACGACTGCATAAGCAGCAGCGGTGCCAGAATAAAGGACAATGCCAGCAATTTCAGACTCGTTTTCATGACTTTCAAATTAGGCTACAATATTAACGGAAATTATCGAGGTGGAGTATGCCTGGGGTTAGGCAGTAGGCAATGGGCAGTA
>DCSU01000124.1:0-2574 GCA_002325785.1 Bacteroidales bacterium UBA1458
CCTTACCCAGGAGCAGAGGGTCGTTGTACTGATGCGCTGTTTTGAGCTCATCGACTACGATAAGCAGTATACCCCTCAGCGGATGAACATTATCAACACCATCGCCGAGGTATTTAAAATCTCTCATGATGAGTTCAACAGTATCATGCAGTTTGTCAGGGAGGAGAACAGGGAGGGCTTTACCGGATCAACCATGTTGGTTATCAGTACCGGCAGCCCCACTCTTGCTGACCAGACAAAGGAAGCCTTCATCGTTTTCCTTAAGGTTGCCAGCGTAAATCTCTATTTCCTCAGGTGCTTCTGTGCAGGTACATCTTACCTCAACGGACTGCCCCTGGTCTGCCGGAAGGTCTATACCTTCGCCCCGGGAAGCACTGTGAACTCACCATACGCGCCTACAATCTATTACAGCGACATAATTTCAAGGTTCGTATCCGGCCATGATATCCATCGCATCTCTTTTGTAGCGGAACATCTCAGATACAATTTCAATGACAGTGTTCCGGCTATCTCGGATGTCAGCTTTGAAGCACGCGAAGCGAAGCTGATTGCAATCATGGGAGCCAGTGGCTCAGGTAAAACCACTCTCCTCAACCTGCTGACAGGTCTTGTACGGCCTTTATCCGGCGATGTCCGGATTAACGGTATCTCTCTCTTCAGTCAGGATGAAAGGCTTGACGGGGTCATCGGCTATGTCCCGCAAGATGACCTCCTCGTTGAAGACCTGACAGTGTTTGAGAACCTCTGGTACGCCGCCTCACTCTGCTTCGCCGGAAAAAACAGGGAGGAGCTTACCGCCGTGGTGAACCAGTCACTCAGTACCCTTGGTCTTTATGAAAAAAGAGATTGCCGGGTGGGTTCACCAATGAACAAGGTGATCAGCGGCGGCCAGCGAAAAAGATTGAATATAGCGCTTGAACTCATCCGCGAACCATCGGTTCTTTTCCTTGATGAACCTACTTCCGGGCTCTCCTCAGGCGACTCCGGGAACGTGATGGAACTGCTGCACGAGCTGACGCTTAGAGGCAAACTGGTCATAACGGTGATACACCAGCCCTCGTCGGAAATATTCAAGAGCTTCGACAAGGTATTGGTGCTTGACCTGGAGGGCCACCTGGTCTTCTACGGTAACCCAATTGAATCAATAGTTCATTTCAAAACTCTGGAGGCACAAATAAACAGTGAGATAGCTGAGTGCCCCACATGCGGAACTGTGAACCCCGAAACACTGTTCAAGATCCTTGAAACCAAGGTTGTGGATGAATTCGGAAGGTACACTGACGAGAGAAAAGTCTCTCCAACTGAATGGGCTGAAGCATTTCTCAAAAAAACCAAAGGGCTGCCTCACCTGGAGGAGACTGCTGAGCCCTATTCAAGTCTCCGGAGGCCGGCCTGGCTGAAACAGACTCTCATATTCCTGGCACGAGACATCAGAAGCAAAATAGCCAACAGGCAATACATGCTGCTGACCCTGCTTGAAGGACCGGTACTCGGGCTTATCCTGTCGTATATAATAAGATACATAGCAGACCCCTCTTCCACGGTCTATATCTTCAGGGAGAACGAAAACATCCCCATATATATATTCATGAGCACAATCGTTGCCCTGTTCCTCGGGCTGACGATCAGCGCCGAGGAGATATTCAGGGACCGGAAGATGCTCAGGAGGGAACATTTCCTCCATCTGAGTCGCAGCAGCTACCTGTTGAGCAAAATGGCAGTGATGGCAGTAATCTCTGCCCTGCAGGTATTCCTGTTCCTCCTGGTAGCCAACCCGGTGCTGGGCATCAAAGGACTCTTCTTCCAGTACTGGCTGGCGCTTTTCGCCACGGCCTTCTGCGCGAACATGATAGGACTGAACATCTCCTCGGCACTTAACTCTGCGGTTACAATCTACATCGTGATACCGTTGCTGATGATTCCTATGATGGTGCTCAGCGGGGGAATGTTCCCCTTTGACAAGCTTAACAGGAAAATCGCCAATCCTGACAGGGTCCCGGTCATAGCAGAGATAATGCCTACCCGCTGGACCTATGAGGCGCTCATGGTTAAGCAGTTCACCGGCAGTGAATATGGCCGAAGAGTCTACCCGCTCAAAAAGCAGATGAGTGTCTCTGACTTCAATACCATATACCGGATACCAAGGGTCAGTGATGCCCTTGA
This sequence comes from Bacteroidales bacterium UBA1458, assembly GCA_002325785.1. Classification (GTDB taxonomy): domain Bacteria; phylum Bacteroidota; class Bacteroidia; order Bacteroidales; family VadinHA17; genus SR-FBR-E99. The sequence goes on from DCSU01000124.1 coordinate 2,164, forward strand.
CAACATAATGGAAAAGCTTGACCGCGAAGGAGGATTAAAACCGGGCGACAATGAGCTGATACTGCTGAAAAACGAGTCAGCAACGCTGTCGGCAGCAGGAATAATCAATCCTTTCACCGGAATTGATTCAATCAAACCCGGCCTCTTCACAGCCGGACTGGGAGAACGGCTCGCTCTCTGGCTTAACAGCGCCGACTCGGAGTACCGCAGACTTAGCAACCTTGCCGATATGAGCCTTGACAACTATATCGGAAGCAACAAGGAAGCGCTCGATGTTCTGTACAACAAATACCACAATGACAAGCTTGAAGACATAATGAGGAAAGTGTACGAGAAAAATAAGATGCTTGAATATAAAAACAGGCTCGTACAGAATGCTGACCTTATTTATCTTGAACCGGCCCCATCCGG
>DCSU01000124.1:2584-15072 GCA_002325785.1 Bacteroidales bacterium UBA1458
ACAATTGATACCTTCAGGTTCAATATCCTGCTTGTGCTTTCTACATTAGTGCTACTTTACATAATGTTGTATACTGAAACCCTCAGACGGTTCGTTTTATACATTGAAAACCTGCGGTTCGAAAAAAAGAGGCCGGTAAACCAGAAATGACCATTTTTCATACATTTGCATATAAACAAAAACGCCTGATGACAGGAACAATTTCAAAGCTGGTCACTGTGATCCTGCTCATGTCTGTTTGTGCATGCGGTGATAACAGCGCCAGGCAGGGAGGTCTCAGCTTCCCTGTAGCCGATTCTGTGCCGGCAGGGGAGGCTGTGAAACTTAGTGACGAAGCCGTTGCCGACATCGTGCAGAACATCGCCTCTCCGGTAGAGATTGCCGCAATACTTCAGAGTATGGAGGTGCCGTTCTCGGCAGAGTACCTGGCTCCCACCCAGGGAGCTGACAGGCTCACCACCAACTTTCAGAAGGCAGTGATGCTGGGAATTTACGGAGCCGATCTCGGTTACCTCAACATGTATGAGAAAACCGGAAACTCCGTTGATGTACTCTCTACTATTAAGCGACTGGCAGACGGACTGCGTGTTGGTCAGTACTTTGATTTCGAGACGCTGAAGAGATTGTCCGTCAGCAAGTCGAACCTTGACTCTCTGCTCTTTATTTCTGTTAACTCATACAACCAGATAGACGAATACCTGAGGGATAACAACCGGGGCTCCATCTCCGCGCTGATGATAGCAGGTGTATGGATTGAAGGTCAATACCTGGCATCACAGGTTGCACTGGGCAATCATGATGAAGTATTAAGGGACCGCATTGGTGAACAGAAGATCATACTGGGGGACCTGCTGATGCTCCTTCGCCCATACCGGGAGAGCAGCGCTGAATATACCTCGCTCTATAACATGATGGAGACCATAGCCGGCACATACCGTGACGTTCGCATAACCTACAGGCTGGGGGAACCTGAAACGGTTGAGCAGGACGGACGGCTGGTAATGGTACAGCATGAGGAGAGCATTGTGGAGATGAGTGATGACCAGCTGGCAGAGATAGCTGCTATCTCAAAAGATGTGAGAACCAAATTAATATATGGCAAATAAAATGAAAAGCCGGTTCGTCATCATATCCATCGCCCTGCTCCTTCTGCCTTCAATGATGCAGGGTCAGCCTGCAACTGACGATCTTGTAAGCAGTTGCGTCCTCACTGCCGGAGACAATACCACTTACCTGAAAGACTTCAGGGTACAGCTTCCGGCGGCAGCCGCCAATGCGGCAACACCGGTTTACAAGGCCAACATGTACCTGATGAAAAATATGAAATACAGGTTCTCTGTATGTGATGCTCCCGGTTCAAAAGGAGAACTTACAATCACCATCTATGATCAGGGCAAGCAACTCATCTCCTCATTCAATAAATCGACAGGCAAAAAGTACGGCTCCATTGACTTTATCTGCAACAAAACAGGGCTGTACACACTCTGGTATGATTTCATGAACGGGGAGCAGGGCTCCGGAGTGGGAGTCGTTTGCATGATCAAATGATCATCAGGGCCACATCCGCGATACAACAAGCATTATCACCATCAGCCATAAAAGGATCTCCGCTGTCACCAGACGCCGGACGAAAGCATAGTAACCGGCTATAATGAACGCTACCGGTATTGCCAGAACAGCGTACATCTCTACGGTAACAGCCGGCACAAAAAGATAGGCAGCTACTGATAAAACTATCATCCACAGGAAGAGCTCAAAGGTCTTGCGTGACCTGATCTTGTATGTCGGCATCTCCCTTACCAGCGAGAACAGAGCAGGCAGCATATTGAGTCCTGTTACCACCAGAAGTATAACCAGGGTCCGGCCCCAGTTGAAAGAAGTAATAGGGTCAAAGAGATTGTGACTGATTGTTCCGGTAAGATCTGCCAGGTTCCCGCCAGTCACATACCAGACAGCATAAAACACTATCCACGGCAGCATGCCTCCGACAAGAGCCACTGTTATCTCACGCAGGTCAGGACTCCGGAGTATCAGAACACCGATGATGACAAGGATGATAAACCAGACTGCTCCCGCATAGAACAATCCGGCGGTGGATATGAGCAGGGCAGCATCGAAAAAATTGAATGTCATGCCGTTTACACGGTATGCCGAGACCATCCTCCATATGCCGACCAGGATGAGCAGAGCGGCCGGAAGGGCCGGATTAAGCACCATCTCTCCGGGAAAGAGAGCATATAGAAGTATGTATAAAAGAGCCGGGAGATAGGTCCTTCTCGGAATGAAAAAGATCGCCGTGTTGAACCTCACCATTACTATTGCCACCGTCAGCATAAGGACGAAGGAGAGAATGACTGCCAGTAACGGCGAGCCTTCCAGTGCCTTCATGATCAGTCCCCATAATGGCATCGGGTCACCTACGGAGGAATCCGCCAGCGGAGGGGGTGAAATGAAATACTGACCCCAGAGCGCCAGGGCTGCCAGTGACAGCAGCAACACCGGACCTATGCCTGATCCCCTGAAAAATTTTATCATTGCATTACGGCTTTCAGGTCAAACCCAATATCTTTCCTGTAATTCATCCCTTCAAAGTATATCCCGGAGATACTCCTGTAACTTCTGTCAAGGGCCTCCTGGATTGTTGCCCCGCGTGAGGTTACAGCAAGGACCCTCCCTCCGGATGTCACCATCCGGCCATCGATAACCTTTGTCCCAGCATGAAAGACAATACTCTCTGTCACACTCTCCGTACCTCCTATCGGCGCTCCCTTCCCGTAACTGTCAGGGTAACCTCCAGCCACCATCATCACCGTCACCGCCGTGGCTGAGTCTGTAACCAGATTGCGGCTGGCCAGATCGCGGCTGGCAACGCCTTCAAGAAGATCATAAAGGTCACTCTCAATACGGGGCAGGATCACCTCGCTCTCAGGATCGCCCAGACGGGCGTTATACTCGATCACAAAGGGATCGCCACCAACATTCATGAGACCGAAGAATATGAAGCCCCTGTAGTCGGTACCCTCTGCCCTGAGCCCATCAACCGTCGGTCTGATAATCCTATCCTCAACTTTCGCCATGAAGGCGGGTGTGGCAAAAGGCACAGGTGAGACTGCTCCCATCCCTCCGGTATTCTTTCCGGTATCGCCTTCCCCAATCCGTTTGTAGTCTTTGGCTTCCGGGAGAACCTTGTATGATATGCCGTCAGTTAATATAAAAGCGGACATCTCTATTCCCTTCAGGTACTGCTCTATCACCACCCTGCTTCCGGCAGCCCCGAACCGGCCGTCAAGAATCGCTCTCAGTTCGGCCAGTGCCTCGTCAAAGTCGTTAATGATCAACACCCCCTTCCCGGCAGCCAGTCCATCGGCCTTCAGCACATAAGGCGGGGTGAGAGAGCCCATAAACCGTGCTGCCTCATCAAGGTTGGCAGATGTAAAAGTCTCGTATGCAGCCGTAGGTATTCCGTGCCGCTTCATGAATCCCTTGGCATAGTCCTTGCTTCCCTCGAGCATGGCGCCGATGCGCCGGGGGCCTATCACCGCAACCGACGACATGACCGGATCATCTTCGAGGAAATCTGCAATACCCTCCGCCAGCGGCACCTCGGGCCCAACCACAACCATGCCGATATTATAGGTCAGGACGGCTGACCTGACAGCCTCAAAATCAAGCGGATCAACCGGCAGGTTAACTGCCAGGGAAGCGGTACCGGGGTTTCCTGGTGCAACATATAGCCTGAGCGGCCTGCTGCTCTGCGCCAGCTTCCAGGTGATGGCATGCTCACGTCCCCCCGACCCCAGTATTAGTATATTCATCTTTTAAAGTTCTTTCCCTTTTCAAAAATAGCATTTAGGCTTAAATAACTCAGCCGCGAAGCGAATATTCATCAACGGAACCGAAAGAATATCCATCCCTGAGCGCCTCGTTAATGAACCTGTCGAGGTAAACAACAGCACTGCTTGTGGCTGTATCATGCAGGACAATCACAGATCCGGGCCTCATTCTCTGTGCCAGAATGCCATACGAAGTATCGGGCGTCAGTTTCAAGTCAAAGTCATAGGGCATCAGATCCCAGAATACGATCTGCATGCTCCTCTCCAGGATCCTGTACTGTCTCAATCTCAGCCTGCCGTAGGGAGGCCTGAAGAGGTTGCTGCAGGTGATGTCTCTCCCCCTGAGAATGTCTGAACAGTATGCTCTGACGGGCGTCTTCAGCCCGTTGAGGTGACTGAAGCCATGGTTGCCAATGGTATGACCCTCTGACGCCACACGGGCAAAAAGCCCCGGCGAGGCAAGCACCTTGCTTCCGGTGCAGAAGAATGTGGCATGGACATCATATTTCTGCAGTATATCGAGGATCTGTGGAGTGGAGAGAGGGTCAGGCCCGTCATCAAAGGTGAGATAAAGCCTCCTGCCCATACCATTTATCCTGTATACGGCTTCGGGGTAAATTACTCCCGCCGGTAACGGTCTGCCAAAATTCCTTATCATCTCATAGGAACCTCTCCGTAGTACCTGTTGAGCTCCTCAGAAGTCCTTCTCTCCAGCTCAGGCATGGCGAACCTGCCTGCAAGCCGGTATACATCAAGCAGGGCCTGCAGAGATATTGAAGCAGTAAAGTCAAGGCCATAGGTTTTATCATCAGGCAGGGCGGAGATAAAGGTAAGCGATGCAAGCGCATTGTCGACAATGGCAGTAAGCAGTTTTTCTGAGTCCTCCTTCCGTCCGGCCATTGCGAGGGCCTCACCCAGGTCACAGCTGAAATAATCATACGGCATCTTTTCAGGGGGAACAATATTGAGACCCTTTTCCGCAGCAGCTATTGCCCTGACAGTATCTCCCTCAAGAACAAGTGCTCTTGAGAGTCTTGCAAACTGGCGCCGGAAGACATCGATCATCCTGCGGTTGTTCTCGTCGAGGTAGACATGCTCCTCTCCGGCATTACCCCATTTGAAACGGTTCATCATATTCTCATACATCTCCCTGGTGTCTACCATCCCGGTTTCCCCGCCATCAGGGGCATCAATTTTTATCGGACTGACCCGGTAAGCCATACCTTCCAGGAGGAAGAAATTCTCCAGCCCGATGTAGTTGGAGGCAGGTACGGTAACCGCATAATATAACGGCCGCTCCCAGTTGTTTCCTGCCATTACATCCATCACTGCAAGATCATCCTTTATAGCCATGGTTCCTTTGAACTTCCAGATCATCGGCTTAAGAATACGGTCAGCATGGTATGGCCTCACGGCACCTGTGGCAATCACATGACTGGAGTCAACATCAACAATGAACTCCCTTACGGGGATGAAATTGAAAAAGTCGCCTCTTCCTGACAGATCAACCTTGGCCTTGGGATCATCAGAACCGGCAAACTCCATCACCTTTGCAATGGGAGTAGGCTCTTTAATGAGATCCTCAACAGGCAGCTGCACGCGTACTCCCTCAGCATATTTCTCGCTGGGAAGAGTAAAAGGCAGGGGATCGGATTCGAAAGCCTTACGGCTCATGGTCTCAATATAGAACCCGCTCTGCAGGTAACTCAGGTTGGCAACACGCACATCAGTGCGATATCCTTCAACATCCTGTATGTACCACAGGGGAAATGAATCATTGTCGCCGTACGTAAGTAAAATAGCGTTCTCATCACATGAGGCAAGATAGTTAGCCGCAATATCACGGGCGGTGTACCTGTCAGACCGGTCATGATCATCATAATTGCGAAGGAGAAGCAGGAGAGGCAGGGCTGCCATCAGTGCCACAGCCGGTAGTACCGCTGCAGGATACTCCTTCATAAATTTCCTGAAGAGGTCATATAGAAGCATTACTCCCATGCCTGTCCATATGGCAAAAGCATAGAATGAACCAGCATAAGCGTAGTCTCTTTCCCTCGGCTGGCTGGGATTCTGATTAAGATAAGTAACAATAGCCAGGCCGGTCATCAGGAAGAGCAGGATTACAAGCGAGAGCCCCCTGCGGTCACGGCCAAGCTGCCAGAAGATTCCCGCCAGGCCTGCCAGCAGGGGCAGAAGATAGTAGGGATTGCGTGCAGGACTGTTGCGGTTCTCGGCAGGAAGTTTCGACTGGTCACCAAGGCGCCAGTTGTCATAGAAGGGTATTCCCGAGATCCAGTTGCCGTCCATGACGTTGCCGTTGCCCTGGACATCATTCTGACGCCCTGCAAAGTTCCACATGAAGTACCGCCCATACATCACTCCTACCTGGTATCTGAAGAAAAAGCGCAGGTTCTCACCAAAGGTGGGAAGAGTGACCTGCTCACTTTCTCCGCCTGACCTGACAGTGATCTTCCTTCCGGTGACCTTTCCCCAGTATTCATACTGCCTGATATGCTCAGGATCACTGCTGTACATTCTGGGGAAGAGCGTCATGAACCGTTTGTCATATTCGTAATCATTCAGGTAGTAAGGCTCGTATTTCCCCTCTTTCTTGTTGTAACCGCCTATCTTGTTTTTGACGCCGGTAACCGGTGCCGAGTAATAGTGTCCGTAGACCAGGGGAGCACGGCCGTACTGGGTACGGTTTATGTAATAGATGAATGAGAAGACGTCTGACGGATCATTCTGATTCATTGGAGGATGAGCATTGGCCCTGATAATAATGAGGGCGAAGGAGGAGTATCCAAGCATAAGCACCGCCACAACCGTCATCACGTAGTTGAGGATGACCTTGTCACGTTTCAGGGAATACCATATACCAAATATTATGAGGCCCACTAACAGGACCAGGTAGATGTAGAGGCCGGTATTGTAAGGCATACCCAGCGTATTCACAAAGAAAAGTTCAAACCAGCCGGCCACCTTGGGAACTCCAGGGATGAAGACAAAGTTAAGGACCCCGAGCAGCAGGAAACTAATTATTACAGCCCAGGTTACTCCCCTTCCCGTCACCTTGTATTTCCTGAAGTACCAGAGCAGAACAATCACAGGCAGGGTCAGCAGGTTCAACAGGTGAACCCCAATGGAGAGGCCCATTAGATAGGCAATAAGTATTATCCACCTGTTGGCGTGGGGGTCATCTGCCTCATCATACCAACGGAGTATGGCCCAGAAGACCGCGGCGGTGAAGAGGGAGCTGGTGGCATAGACCTCTCCCTCAACAGCAGAGAACCAGAAGGTGTCGGAAAAGGCATAGGTCAGGGCTCCGATGACCCCGGAGGCAAGTATGGCTACTGCCTTGCCACCTTTGACAGTCATATCGTCACCGGTAGCAAGACGGATGAGCCTGGTCACTGTCCAGAAAAGAAACAGGATGGTAAAGGCACTGGCAAAAGCGGAGAGGATGTTTACCATCATGGCCACTTTTGATGTGTCGCCACCAGCAAACAGTGTAAAGAAGCGACCCAGAAGCATGAAGAAGGGAGCACCCGGAGGGTGACCCACCTCAAGTCGGTAGGAACAGAGGATGAACTCACCACAGTCCCAGAAGCTGACCGTCGGTTCAATTGTCAGGAGGTACACCAGGAGAGAGATGGCAAAGACCGCCCATCCTGTAATGTTGTTCCACAACCGGAATCCTTTTATCATTTCTTTACTTTTAATTTGTCCTTTATCATAAAACGCCACGGTTTACTCACCCAAGGCTCACCTGCATAGTTTATGCCCACCCGGGGGCCGGCTTCCAGTTCTGGTCGCAGACCCTGATCCTCTATCCAGATCCTTGACGACTTAGCCAGATCCTCCCGGTTATAGGACCCGTCTAAACTCAGTCGCCTTGTAACTCGTCCGGGACCGGAATACTGATCCACTCCCCTGATCAGAACAGCCTGGGGAAAGTCCGCCGGCCCGGTTACAACATTCATCATCCAGTGCATGCCGTAAACAAAATAGAGATAAAGATGTCCTCCCTCAAGGAACATCGGCTCGGTCCTTGTGGTCCTGCCTCTGCTGGCGTGGCATGCCTTGTCTCTGTCCCCGAGGTAAGCCTCTGTCTCAGTTATCATGAACCGTCCGGTTGTCTCCCCGGAGGATGTAACGATATTCATTCCCGGAAGCAGCTGTGCCACAGTCACAGCATCGCTCAGAAAAAAAGATCTGTCAACCCTTGGCATCTGTAATGTCAGTATTGAATTTTGTCAGGGAACTTCTCCCATATCTTCAAAACACGGTTGCCCTCCTCCTCCATGGCCCGTTCCATTGTGATGCTCCGTTCTCCTGCCCCAAGCGCCAGTTCGGTATATATTCTCTCGTCGTCAAATCCGGCTGAGGCGGCACGGTATCGATCACTGGCGTATACTATCCGCCTGATGCCGGCCCAGTAGATGGCGCCAAGGCACATAGGGCAGGGCTCGCAGGAGGCATATATCACACAGTCGCTGAGATCATGGGTACCAAGAGCTTCCGCCGCCTGTCTGATAGCCAGAACCTCGGCATGTGCAGTAGGATCATGACCGGGCACCACCCTGTTTCCGGCTGTTGCCAGCACCCTGCCGCCGTGTACTATCACTGCCCCGAACGGACCGCCGCCATTTGTGATATTCTTTTCAGCGGTATCTATCGCAAGCTTAAGGAATTTTCTCTCCTCTCCGTTGAGTTTCATGGTTACTGTATGTGACAATTAACAGCGTGTAAAAATAAGAAAAGAAAGCGGCTCCGGTAAACGAACTGAAAGTATCATCATTGAACATCGAAACCAGTACGATTGAAACAAACAGCAGGAAGGTATAAGAGGCCCATCCCCTGCTTGACAGCCACGGTATCAGTATCAGCGTCAGGGCCAGTATCATCCCCGGGATACCGAAGGTGACACCGAAGGTCAGGTACTGGTTGTGTGCCCTCAGCCTGTATTGAGGACTGAGAGTTGTGCCGTTCCGTGCATACTCCTCAGCGAATGCCCTGCTAACATCGCCGGTGCCGACACCAGTCCAGGGATGGTCACTGATGATTCCTGTGGCTGCACGATAGAACTCCGGCCGCTGTGTCAGGGAGTGGCCGGAGGGATTTGCCCCCTGCTTTGCCCTGGCAAGCTCCCATGCCAGTTCATATGCCCTGGCGCGGTGACTCCCGGGCCTGGCATACAGCGGGTTGGCAAAGCCCCTTTCAATGTTTCTGATATCAGCGGCAGTCAGTGAAGCCACCGCCGCGGAATCTTTCGGCAGTCCCAGCGAAGCGGCATATCTTACAAGTGTTGTACGCAGCTCGTTACCAGCCCTGTCAGTGCTGTCATACGGCATGGAGCTGCGCCTGTTCCACTCTCTCCGCAGTTCCTCCTCACACACGTTCATCCAGACAAGATACCCGTTTTCAACGAGCTTCTCTTCAGGGTAATGCGTATAACTGTTACCTGATGCAGTCAGGACAAGGGGCTCATTGACCCCCGGATGCTGAGGGTTGTGCAGGGTATCCCATGCCGTTGCCAAAACCAGCAACGAAGCGGCTGTCGCCGCGGCGGCCGCGGCCATCATGGATAACCCCGCAATCACCTGCTTTCTGGCAAGCGCGAAGTAAAGGCCGGTGCCTCCGAGTAATATTACGAACAGGACTATGCCCGTGACCGACAGCAGTCTGAATAGAAAGAGGCTCATGGCCGCGGCCACCATGGCCAGCGTCACCCTCAGTGCCATACCCCCTGACCGGTCGGTGAGACTCATCCACAAGGCGCAGAAAACAGCAAAGTTCAGAAGTATCGACAGCCGTATTGAAGGCACAAACAGGGCAAGGTCGCGCGGGTTGTCTATCTCAGCCGGTAACACCCCGGCCAGCGCAAGGAATCCTGCCCCCGTAGCCACAACGCAACCGGTGATGAATGCAAGCAGTACCAGCCGTAACTCCCGTGCGCCAATGCCTGCCGCTGTACCTGTTGCCACTGGAAAGAGGAGCAGAGGCAGCTTGAGCTTAAGTTCGAAAAGGGCGCCGCTGAAGTCAGAGGTATTGAAAAGCCAGACAAGATACATCACGAGCAACATGAGCAACGCGATGATGCCGGGCTGAGCCTTAAGCCTGCCGAGCCTGACGCGGTAACTGCCCTCCAGCAACCAGTTCAAAGCCATGACAAGGGATACCACCGAGAGGAGCCATACCGATACCGGCATGAGAAATGCAGCCAGGAGAAGGCAGATAAAATATACGGTCCCGTGAGCTTGTCTGCTGAACATCCGGATGATAAAGAAATTAAAAGTACAACATATTGCTCGAAATAAAAATAAGTTGTATTTTTGCAGACCCCAAATTTGGGGTTTTTATTTTGAAAAATCATTAATTAACAAAACCTTAGTACAAAGTGAACACCTTAAGCTACAAGACAGTTTCGGCCAACAAGGCGACTGTAGAGAAAGAGTGGGTACTTGTTGATGCGGAGGGTCAGACACTCGGACGTCTGGCATCTGTTGTTGCCCTGATGCTGAGGGGGAAGCACAAGACCAGCTTCACACCTCATGTTGACTGCGGAGATAACGTTATTGTTATCAATGCTGAAAAAGTTACGATGACGGGCAAAAAGATGACAGACAAAGAGTATATCAGGCATACCGGTTACCCCGGTGGCCAGAGGATCGTCAAAGCTGACGAGCTTTTAAAGAAGCATCCTATACGGCTTGTTGAATATGCCGTAAAGGGAATGCTTCCTAAAAACAGACTCGGAAGCGAAATCTTCAGGAACCTTTATGTGTATGAGGGCCCGGCACACAAACATGAGGCCCAGCAACCTAAACTAATTGATTTAAAAACCATTAAGTAAGAAACATGGAAGTTATTAACGCTATCGGAAGAAGGAAAGCGGCAGTAGCCAGAGTTTACGTAAACGACGGCAAGGGACAGATCACGATCAACGACNNCAGTATTTCCCGAATGAGATCCTGCAGTATGTCATCCTCCAGCCCCTCAACCTTCTCAATGTTGCCGACAAATATGACATCACAGTCACCCTTGACGGCGGTGGATCGAAAGGTCAGGCAGAGGCGATACGTCTTGGGATTTCCAGGGCCCTTATCAAGATTGACCCGGAGTACAAGCCCAAGCTGAAAGCTGAAGGTTTCACCACCCGCGATCCCCGCGAAGTGGAGAGAAAGAAACCGGGCCAACCCAAGGCACGCAAGAGGTTCCAGTTCAGCAAGCGTTAGGAGTTCAATAGCAATTATCTATAGATGCAGGTTTAGTATCTAAATTGCATTGACTTCCCGCAAGGAACTACTCTGCAATTGACTTCACAGAACGTAAACTTAACAAGCAAAATTAACATGTCAAGAACCAATTTTAAAGAATTACTTGATGCCGGCGTACACTTCGGGCACCTAAAAAGAAAATGGAACCCGGCCATGGCTCCTTATATATTTATGGAGCGTAANNGCACATCATTGACCTCGAAAAAACTATAATCAGAATTGACGAGGCCGCTGCTGCCATGAGGCAGATAGCAAAATCAGGCCGCAAAGTTCTCTTCGTAGCTACCAAAAAGCAGGCGAAAGACATAGTGGCAGAAAAAGTAGGATCGGTAAACATGCCATACGTCACCGAGAGATGGCCGGGTGGAATGCTTACCAATTTCCCCACCATACGCAAGGCGGTGAAGAAGATGGGCTCCATTGACAAAATGGCTACCGACGGTACATTTGACAACCTCTCCAAGAGAGAAAAACTGCAGATAACCCGCCAGAGAAGCAAACTGGAGAAGAACCTGGGCTCAATTGCAGACATGACCCGCCAGCCCTCAGCGCTGTTCGTGGTTGATGTGTGCAAGGAAAAAATTGCTGTTCATGAGGCTAAAAGACTTGGGATACCTGTATTTGCCATGGTTGATACCAACTCGGACCCCTCGGATATCGATTTCATTATACCGGCAAATGATGACGCCGCCAAGTCAATTTCACTTGTGATAGATCTCATGTGCCAGGCTATTGCTGAAGGGCTCAATGAGCGCAAGGCAGAAAAAGACAAGGATAGCGCCGCATCTGAAAAGGAAGAGGCCCCGGAGGGAGGACGCAAAAGCAAATTCAGTGCTCTCGATTATGAGGAGAAGCCCGTAATGAAAGCTGAAGAAGCAACAGAAGCAGCAGAAAACGTTGCTGAAGAGGCAGAGGCCGAAACCACGGCAGAGGAAGAATAAAAAGATCAACTATTTAACAGAATCAAGACTATGTCAAATATTAGCGCTGCCGATGTCGCCAAACTGAGAAGGATGACGGGCGCCGGCATGATGGATTGTAAAAAAGCCCTGGAAGAAGCAGCTGGCGACTTTGAAAAAGCACAGGAACTGATACGGAAGAGAGGCCAGGCTATTGCTAACAAACGCGCCGACCGCGAAGCCAGCGAGGGTGTTGTGCTTGCAAAAACAACCGCAGACGGTAAGACAGGGATGATGATAGCACTTAACTGCGAGACCGATTTCGTGGCAAAAAATGCCGACTTTATCGCACTCGGAAACAATATCCTTGATGCAGCCCTGAAATCAGGACCTGCTGATCTCGAAGGACTTAAGAATGTTGTCGTTGACGGCAAAAAGGCTGCAGAGCTTGTTCTCGAAAAGAGCGGCATCACCGG
>DCSU01000096.1 GCA_002325785.1 Bacteroidales bacterium UBA1458
CTACTTCAGGATGTACCACAAGCTCGCAGGCATGACCGGCACAGCCGTAACAGAGGCAGGTGAGTTCTGGAACATCTATAAGCTTGACGTGGTTGTGATTCCAACTAACGTAAAGGTCATCAGGAATGACCATGAAGACCTCGTATACAAGACCAAACGGGAGAAGTATAACGCCGTCATCGACGAGATCGTCAGCCTGAACAAGGCAGGCAGACCCGTACTCGTGGGTACCACATCAGTGGAAATTTCCGAACTGCTGAGTCGTATGCTCAAGATGAAGGGGTTGAAGNNGGATATTTATAAACTTGATGTTGTTGTTATTCCTACAAACAGGAAAATTACCAGAGACGACAAAAACGATTTGGTTTATAAAACAAAAAGAGAAAAATATAATGCTGTTATAGACGAAATAGCTGAGATGAACCGTCTTGGCAGACCCGTATTGGTTGGGACAACGTCGGTGGAAATCTCGGAATTGCTTAGCCGGATGCTCAAGATGAAGGGGTTGAAGCATAACGTGCTCAATGCCAAGCTACACCAGCGTGAAGCTGAGATAGTACTTGAGGCAGGTAAGACCGGTACTGTCACTATTGCAACCAACATGGCAGGCCGCGGTACTGACATCAAACTCACCCCTGAGGTGAAGAAGGCAGGCGGACTGGCAATAATAGGAACAGAAAGACATGAGTCGCGCCGCGTAGACAGGCAGCTGAGAGGTCGTGCCGGACGCCAGGGCGACCCCGGTTCGTCACAGTTCTTCGTCTCACTTGAGGATGACCTCATGCGCCTCTTCGGATCGGAGAGAATTTCAGGAATCATGGACAAGCTGGGACTGAAGGACGGGGAGATGATACAGCACTCCATGATCACCAAATCTATTGAGAGAGCCCAGAAAAAGGTGGAAGAGAACAACTTCGGCATAAGAAAAAGGCTGCTTGAGTATGATGATGTCATGAACTCGCAGCGCGAGGTCATCTACAGCAAACGCCGCCATGCCCTCCTGGGTGAGAGACTCAGCGTTGACATTGCAAATATGATGTATGACGCCACTGACAATATAGTCACCACAAACAAGGATACCGGCGATTTTGATGAGTTTCAGTTTTCTCTGATCAGGTCACTGTCAGTTGATTCTCCGGTCGCAAAGACTGAGTTCGGCAAGAGCAATGAACAGGAGGTCATAGATGTGGTATATGCCAAGGTACTTGATGCCTACCGTCGCAAGAGCGAAACCATCTCATCCACCGCCCTTCCGGTGCTTAAGGATGTATATGAAAGAATGTCAGCTACATATGAGAACGTTGTTGTCCCTATATCTGACGGGGCGCGAACATACAACGTGGTTACCAACCTGAAGGCAGCCGTGGAGAGCTCGGGCAGGGAACTGCTCCGCTCATTCGAAAAGACAGCTGTTCTGGCAACCATTGACGATGCATGGAGAGAACACCTCAGAGAGATGGATGAACTCAAACAATCGGTTCAGAATGCCACCTACGAACAGAAAGACCCACTGCTTATCTATAAGTTCGAGTCATTTGAACTCTTTAAAACCATGGTCAACAAGGTAAACCATGATGTTGTCAGTCTGCTGATGAAGGGTACCATACCCGTCACATCGCCTGACAACGTCAGGGAAGCCCAGAGGCGCAAACAGGCTGACATGAGCAGACTGAAGACACAGAAGAGCGACTTTGACAGCTATCGCAGCGGAGGAGGAGGCTCACCAGAGCCGAAACAACAGATAACTGCCCCGGTGAGAGTTGACAAGAAGGTGGGACGAAACGACCCGTGTCCTTGCGGCAGCGGCAAGAAGTACAAACACTGCCATGGCCAGGGCCTCAGTGATTCGGCTGGCGCCTGACCGCCCGCTGGTTCTGTTATTTTCTTACCGCACCCACTGCCCTGGCAATCCTGGCTTGCAGTGTCCTGCTTACAGGAACCAGCGGCAACCGGAGATAATTATGGCAAAGATTCATAAAACTCATTATGGCCTTTATGCCACCGGGATTGCCTTCGGCGACCAGTATCTCCGTAAGCTCCAGGTACTTTAGTTGTATTGCTCTGGCCATACTGAAGTTTCCCTTTAGAGCCTGCTGTGTCATCTCACTGCATTCAGCAGGGAAAGCATTGGCCAGTACCGATATGACACCTGAACCTCCTGCGGCCGCAAAGGGAAGAATCTCCATATCATTGCCGGAAATCACAAGGAACTCATCGGGCTTATCCCTGATGATCTTCATCACGTTCTCGAAACTGCCCGAACACTCTTTTATACCTATGATGTTTTCGCAGTTCCTGGCCAGTTGCAGGCATGTTTCGGGCAGTATGGAGCTGGCGGTGCGCGACGGTACATTGTAGAGGATGACCGGCACAGGACTGGCCATGGATATCTGCCTGAAATGCTGGTAAATACCCTTTTGGCAAGGCTTGTTGTAATATGGAGCAACAGACAGGATGGCATCAACCCCTTCAAGATCTGCAGACCTGATGCTGGTTACTGTTTCAGAGGTATTGTTGCCTCCTGCACCGAGCACCAGCGGAATACGTCCCCCTATGGTCTCAACGGTGAATGAGAGGAGGGCACTCTTCTCATCCCTGCTTAGCGTAGGCGATTCGCCCGTGGTGCCCAGCAGAACGATGTAACTGACCCCGCCGGTGATAAGGTGTTCCAGTATCCTTCCCATCGCAGCAAAGTCAATGCTCAGGTCACTTTTGAAGGGTGTGATAACTGCCACACCCGTCCCTTTGAATTTCTTCATCATCTGATATTCCTTCTGTTGTTTTGATCTGTTACGCCCTGTTATCCGGGCTGCTGATCATTGAAAGATAATGCATTGTCTGTTCAATGAAGAGCGCGGTGCTGAAGGGCTTCGGGGTTTTTATCATCAGGTCATAGGGCGTCTTTCCCGGTTCATCAGTCACATCAGGTCCTGCCTTCATGGGCGCCGGTGATAGCGCCGCTAAAGCACTGAGCTGAAAGAGAGACGACGGATTGATATCTATAACCAGATCAAACCTGGTTGCCATAAACTGCTTTGCATCCTCAGAAACGGGCATGTACGCCCAGTTGAGATCTGTTCTCCTGAGGAACTTCATGTAGGTAAGCCCTGTAAGCCTGTCGGGAACAATCTTGCCAGGTATCCACACCATCACCTCAACACTCTTACCCATCTCGGCGAGCTGCCTGTTGAACGCTGCCAGATGCTGGAACTCATTCTCATAGGTGGCATCCCATAATATGCCGATCTTCTTTACATTCTCAATATTAAACTCGGGCTGCATCCTCCTCAGCGATGAAAGACGCTTATGGAGCAGGTACCTGCCGGCTTTTAATCTGAGATTCTTAAAAAGTGCCATGAGAATACAAACCTATATTTTTTTTGGTTTAACAATAGCAGGCAGGTGATTATTCTTTTATCATTTTCACGAACTCTTCCTCGGTAACTATCGGAACACCCAATGCCGTGGCTTTGGCACGCTTGGCCGGTCCCATTTCGCTTCCGGCCACTATGAAGGAGGTGCTGCTTGAAACAGAAGTAGTAACCCTTCCGCCAGAAGCCTCAATCGCTGCCTTGATGCCGTCACGGGTAAACCCTTCAAAGGTGCCACTCACCACCACGTTTTTCCCTGCCAGGGGACCGGCGTCGGCACTCTTTTGCACAGGGCCCTCAAAGGTCATCCCTGCAGCGCGGAGTCTCCGGATAATCTCAATATTCTCGGCATCCGAGAAATACTCTGTCACGCTTGCACTTATCCTCGGACCAATCTCCGGAAGCGCCGAAAGCTGCTCCCCGGTGGCCTTTATGAGGGAGTCGATGTCAGGAAATCCGGCAGCCAGAGTCTTTGCCACTGTCTCTCCCACATGTCTTATGCCCAGTGCAAACAGTTTCCGATGCCATGGCGCTGCAAGAGAGACAATGAGGCCGGCCATTATGTTTGATGCCGACTTGTCGCCCATTCTCTCCAGTGAGGCCAGCTGCGCATGACTGAGTGAATACAGGTCAGCCACATTATGTATCAGGCCGTTCGAATAAAGAAGCTCAACCGTCTCTTCGCCCAGTCCCTCAATATCCAACGCCTTCCTGGAGACAAAATGGATGATGCGTCCTGTAATCTGAGGCGGACAATGCAGGTAGTTGGGGCAGTAGTGATTGGCTTCTCCTTCTGTGCGTACCAGCGCAGTGCTGCATTCCGGACATCTCTCCGGGAAGGCTACTGCCACTGATCCTTTAATCCGTCTGCCGGCATCAACCTCCACTATCTTGGGAATGATCTCACCGCCCTTCTCAATTATCACAGTATCACCATAGTGCAGCCCCAGCAGCTCAATCTGATCACTGTTATGCAGTGAGGCCCGCTTCACTGTGGTGCCGGCCAGGAGCACAGGACGAAGATTGGCAACGGGTGTAACGTTTCCGGTTCTGCCCACCTGGAAGTCGACCGATATAAGTTCCGTAACAGCCTGTTCTGCAGCGTATTTATAAGCTATGGCCCATCGGGGCGATTTGGCAGTGCTCCCAAGAAGCTTCTGTGCCTCCAGCGAGTTGACTTTGACCACTACTCCGTCAGTGTCATATGGCAGTCCCTTCCTCGCAGCCTCCCATGACATGATAAAACTGATGACCTCATCCATTCCGCTGCACAGCTTAATGACATCGGGGGTGCGGAAACCCCAGGAACGGGCAGCACCAATATTATCATAATGCGTCCCCGACGGAAGTTCCTCTCCCAGCAAATAATAAAGATAGCAATCAAGCGGCCGGGAGGCTACAATCTTCGGATCAAGCAGTTTAAGGGTGCCTGCCGCAGCGTTGCGGGGATTGGCAAAGGGAGGCTCACCGCGCTCCTGCCGGGCGGCATTCATCTCCTCAAACCCCTTGCGGGGCAGGTAGATCTCACCACGCATGACGAAGGATGAAGGGATAGCGGCAGCAGTAAGCCTGACAGGAATACTCCTGATGGTTCTGACATTGACAGTGACATCATCACCTACCGTGCCGTCACCCCTTGTGACAGCACTGACCAGTGAGCCATTCTCATAGCTGAGGCTGATAGAGACCCCGTCATACTTGAGCTCACAGACATACTCAGGCTCGTAACCCAGTGTCTTCCTGACTCTCTCGCCAAATCCGGCAACCTCATCCGGACTGTAGGTGTTGCCAAGCGAGAGCATCGGCCACTTATGCTCAGCCTGCATGAACTCTTCCGTGAGATCGCTTCCCACTCTCATGGTCGGGGAATCGGAGGTGACAAGCTCCGGGAAATACTTCTCTATAGTCTGAAGCTCATTTAGCAGTAAGTCAAATTCGAAGTCAGATATAACAGGCTGATTAAGTACGTAGTACTTGTGGTTATGTTTATCTATTGTTCTTCTGAGCTCCTCGGCCCTTTTTTTTGCTTCAGCCAGCTTCATTTGCTATAGTTGTCACTCATTAGTTGATGAACTCAGCTCCATACACCGGGGATGGCGGTACCACAGATGCAGCAGCCTTTATGAATATTATTAGTCACTATCCTGTAACCGCTCCGGTCAACTACCTTCTGCTTGCATTTTGGACAGATGGTATCTTCAACCCCTGCACCGGGCATGTTCCCTATGTAAACATACTTCAGCCCCTCACTGCGGGCTGTCTCCGCCGCCCTGGTCAGTATGCCGGCAGGGGTCGGAGGAAGATGCTCCAGCTTGTACTGCGGCTGAAAACGACTGAAGTGCAGGGGGGTGTCAGCGAAGCCGTTGGAGGCAAGCCACCCGCACATCTGCTTAATCTCATCCGGCTTGTCAGTCCAGCCAGGAACAATGAGATTGGTGATCTCGAGCCAGACCCCCTCGTCACGATAAATTTTCAGGGCATCAAGCACCGGTTGGAGCTTGCCTCCGTTCAGTTTGAGATATGTACTGTCACTGAATGACTTAAGGTCGATGTTTGCTGCATCCAGATGCCTGCAGAGCTGCTTAAGCGGCTCACGGTTAATGTAACCGTTTGAGACCATGATGTTCTTAATGCCGGCATCATGGGCAAGCTTGGAGGTCTCATAAACATATTCATAGAAGGTGACGGGTTCGGAATAGGTATATGCAATTGACCTGCAGTTGGCGGCAATGGCTCTCTCAACAACATTCTCAGGTGGCATGTCATAGTTCTTTGTCTTGTCGGGTGAACTCTGCGAGATAGTCCAGTTCTGGCAGTTGAGACATGCCAGGTTGCACCCGGCAGTGGCGATTGAGAATGTTGCCGAACCTGGCAGAAAATGGTATAATGGCTTCTTCTCAACGGGATCAACATTGGCTGCACAGGGATTGCCGAAGGCCATGGTATAGAGCTTTGACTTTCTGACGATCCTGTTACGGCAATCGCTCAGCTCACCCTCCTTTAGGGTGCATTCATTCGGACAGATGAGGCATACGACCCCGCGCGCGCCCTGCTCCTGGAACATGGCCAGTCTCTCCCCGGTGGCAGGCTTTTCTCCGCTGGCCGGCTTCATGGCTACAAGCGGAACAGGAGCCGCCATTCCTGCTGCCATGACAAGCGAGCCCTGCCTTGCAAATGTCCTCCTTGTTATCTTCATTCCCTTGTTTACCAATGACATGCATTTAGAAGTAGCATAGTATAAAACTAATGCTTAATCGTCACCGATGCAACTATCCCCGACACTAATATCACGGCTGCAAGCACAAAACATGCATTTGCTGTTCCGGCCAGCGGCACCAGCAGGGTTGATACCGTCAGGTAACCCAGCGCTGAACCTGCGAGATCGGAGGCATATACTGACCCGGTTGACGCTCTCCCGCCCGGAGCAGTAACGATCCGATAAACGGCACCTGTGATGAATCCGGCGGCAGGAAGTGTTATGAACATGACAGCCAGCACCGGGCCGGGCCCGGAGATGACCAGGGAGGGGGCAAGCAGTCCGGTGAGGGTATAGAGTGTTGAGAGAAGCAACGCACACACAGCCAGACGCTTAAGGGCTGCGGCCCGACCCCAGGCGCCGCCCGCTGCAAGACCTGCCATCAGCAGCGTGAGAATGACGGCGGAGAGCAGATAAATATTACCTATGGCCATCTGCAGTATGAATATCATTATCATCCCGAAACCGGCCAGCCCGGCTGAGGATGCAAACATCATCACACCACCACGGCCCGCAAATATCAATGGAATCATTATAAGCACCACCAGCAGGGCAACCAGGCCTCCCCTGATGCCCATCCTCTCCAGTGAGAGCATGTTCGCAAATAGTGCTGATAACGGCCTTAATGCACTGTTTATACCGGCCTCCCGGTCTACCTGTGAGAGAATCTGTTCCCTCTTCGAACGTATATCATTGTCATCAAGATAGTCGCGGTTTACATAGCTGTTCTGAATGCCGCTGCCTTCCGCCAGCCTGACCACTGAGGAGGTAAGCGGATGAGCCGAGCCAATGGCGTATAATGATGCTCCCGGGATGATGGCAACGTGGCTGAATGTTGCTGCCAGAGCGTTATAGAGCGGCGAAAACCCCTTCCTGTAACTCTCCGGTGAATAGTTGAAGCCCGGCATAGGGGTGCACATGAAAATGCCGTCAGCAGAGAGGTGCTCTTTGACCAGCCTGAAATACTCCACCGTGTAATACCTGTTGACAGATAGTGTTGAAGGAGGAGGGATGAGTTGCAGCACAGCATCCCATGTCTCACCGTCATCTTTCAGGAAGGTAATCGGATCACTGCTGATCACGGTCACCTTCATCGTGCCGCAAAGGGTGTCACGCGCTCCCCCGGCAGCAATTATCCCCGGGTCAGGCTCAAGGTACACCAGTTCCCTTATGTCATGTTTCTTCAGCTCCTCCAGGTGTCTCTGCAAGCCCCCCGAGATCAGCATGACCTTGTCATACCCTTTTCTCTGTAGCAGCGCATAGTGAATGTTCTCCTCCGCGGTGATGATGTCGCCGCTAAAGAACAAAGGCCTGTGGTCATAATAGACGGTCTTCTCTCCTCCGTAGGTGCCGGTAGTGATGTTGCCGAAGGGCGTGTCAGTGCTCTCATGCACCTTTACCCCGCGAAGAAGCACACTCCTGGCAGGCAGGTCAGGATCGAGGGTCATGACAAGTGCACCCACGGGGAAGAGAGCTGTCAGCGCTGTTATCCTCACCCATGCCGGATAGCCCAGGTACAACAGGGCAATAACTGCCGAGAAAAGGAGAATGAGTATGTATAGTTCGAAATTTGGTATATGCAGTGTCACTGTCACCACCGTAACAATCCCTGCTGCCACTGATCCGGCCGTCTCAGTGGCGAAACTGTTTCCCGGTTGCGATCCGCCGGCAGCACGCCTCAGGACCGTGAGCCGGACGAATACCAGTGATGAGATGAAGGTCACCGGGGCAACACTGACGGACAGGATCACCATGATCTGAAAAAACGATGGTGTAGCACCCGGACTGAGAATAATGGTGTTCATCAGCAAAAAACAGAGGGGTGCCAGCGCCGTGCCTGCCAGCAGCGTCCATATCATCCTCCGCGGATCAGTGATGGCTGACCTGATTCCTGTTGCAGCACCCGCAGCCGCGATAATCAGCCATAGCCACAGGAACAAGCCTGCTGATGCCTCCGTTCCTCCACCCAGGATGACCGCCTCGCGCATCAGAATGAACTGTGATGAGGAGCTGACAAAACCGGTGAGCAGCAGGAGAGGAAAGGTTTGACTGGCAGGTCCCGGAAAAACACCGGGACTCACTGATGCCGTCCCGTCAGTATGGTCTGTGTCTGAAACGCCAGGCCTGTCTGATCCCGTCAGGTCATTATGGCGCTGAATGCTATGTTCTGCCCTGCGGTGCCGCCCGGCCTTGCTCAGATAGTACCCTGCATGCCATGTGAGGTGGATGATAGCGGCAAAGGCCATCGCAATACCAGTCTCCACATGCCAGTGGAGGAGAGGACCGGTGAAGGAGAGATCCCACTTGTAGGTGATCTTCAGGGCCATGAAGAGACCAAAGAGGGCTGTCACAAGGAAAGAGACCAGGAGTATCCAGTTCCAGAAGCGCCGGTGCGAATGCCTGACGGTGAATCCTGTCATCGACAGGTAAAGCGAGAAGAGATAGATAATCAGGGAGGTCACCCCTATGGGAAGGAGATGATAGGTCATGGTCCATCCTCTTCGCCGAAGACATAGGCCTCATAAACAAAGATCTCTGTCTCCTTGTCTTTCCACCCGTCCCATCCGATGCCGGCCTTATCGCGGGCACAGTACCCGAGGAACTGCGCGGCGTTCCACCCTCTCTCGGAAGCCACCTGGGGCAGGAGGGTGCCCGACCTGAATCCTTTCTTAAGATAGATGCCGTGCTTTCCGATCTTTATCTCACTGATGTCATTAATTTTTTTCATCGGGCCAAGCACTGATATCTCCAGTTGTATGGCACTATACTCTGGTGCCGTCAGCGCAGTGAACCTGGGATCACCGAACGCCGCTTCAACGGCCATGTCGCCTATAACCTCCCACAACGGCTCGGTTGAGGTGAACCGGCCTATGCACCCTCTCAGATCACCCTCTTTTGTTATTGTCACGAAGGCCCCTAGGGGTTCTTTCAGACGTGAGGTGAGCCTGGAATCATCAGGTAAAGCCGGCTTGCGACCCTTCAGCCTGGCCGAGATGGCCTCGCGGGCAATGCCCAGAAGTGTCTTTCTCTCTTCGGTGGTAAGTGAGAACTCAACAGTGCCGGAGGAGTTCTGACTGCCAGCCTTGTTCACAGCAGCACTCTTATTCTCTGCTGTACTTTTATTCTCTGTGGCAACCCTGTTCACCGCCACGATAGCGTTGTACCCAACCACCTCATCCCTCTCTCCCCGGGGCGAGTCGCCTGAGTTAGTATAACCGACATTTCTGAATATGACCCCGTCACTGTTACCGGCAAGGTATAGAAGTACCATCGCGGCAGGCCATCCGCACATGGCGGTGGCGAGGTTCTCCGTACCCGACTCCTCGATGCTCCTGATGGTCTTCTGGAAATCCTCGGGATCTCCTTTAATGATGGCATCACTGGTGAGCCTGTCAACTCGAGAGGCATCCTCATAGGAGGGGTAGTGTGAAAAATCACTGCTGATGATGAACAGGTTACGGCTGTTGAACCACGGCTGAAGCCCCGAGGCAACAGCCTTAAGCACATTCGTGTTATGGGTTCCTATGAGTATAGGTACAATCCGCGGAGCGCTCCTGAAATGGTACTGTATGAAGGGCAGCTGTACCTCCAGTGAGTGCTCGGGCCCGTGTGCCTCATCCTTCTCTATGAACCACCGGTTGGCGGCTTTCAGCCTCTCACCAAGCTCCCTGTTGACCTCTACTGTCCCCAGAGGTGTGATCAGGTTGCCGGAGGTGAACACAGCGGCACCCTCAAAGGCATACCTGTGACTCACCCCGATGAGAAATATGTTGTCGTAGACCGCATCGGAGGGAACCGATGCATAACCTGCCGCAGCAGTCTTCCCCGAATAGACAAACCCGGCGTGCGGTACTATCAGTGCCCTGACGTGTACCCCCTTTTCCGGCACACCGGCGGCGGCAAAAAAACCGGCAAGCTCACCCCGAAGTTTGTTACTGTCCGATGAATAGAAGCTGCCGGCTACAGCAGGCTGCCTGTCGCGCCCGCTGCCCTGTCCGAATATGTTCATAAGCGGAGTTGTTAATGTAATCATGATGAAAATAACCGCTTTCATAAATCAGCTGTTACCATCCCTGAAACTAAACTAAAACCGGAAAACCGAGGATGACTGCCTCAGATCAGAACAATATTTTCCTTCAGCGTGTTACCGTCATCATCAATGCCGTAAAGCCTTAAACCTACACTGCAGGTAGCGTCAGCCGTGACATCCAGAAACGGTGAGAGAGATTCTCTTACATCTTCCTCACCCATGGAATCATACTCCTCAATGTCAAAATAGAGATGTACAAAGAGTATATGATCGCTCTTCTTGATCTTAGTCAGTACTTTAAGTATCTTACCCATCCAGATTACTGAAGAGGTATTGAAGTAATCAACGTTGAATTTTAGGTTTGTGCTTTCAGCAGGGTTCTTGGCATATTCGGAGGCCCACTTATAGAGAGGCTCAAAGAAGCCTGAAGCATTCTCCGGCAGAGATTTCCCAATAAACGTTAGATTTCCGGTTCCCGCAACAAAACTTACCTGCGGTGTTTTAGAGGTTGCCTCTACTTTGATATCCTGTAATTTTACCATAACATGTCTTTCTTCCCAATTCTGGCGTTATTGCCCCAACGCAACATCATAAAGGTAACCTGTTTTTTCCGACACTAATTCCGCATTCGTCAAAAAATTCAAACTAGTTATCAACTTTTTTAAACTATTTATCCTCCTCAGGACTTACAAATCCGGACGGTTCGTTTAGAAGGAAATATTATCTTTGCAGCCGTAATCAAAACTTGATGGAAAATCTGCTCAGAATGGGGATCAGAGAGGCTGTAAAAAGCCTGTGGGGTGTTGACGTCAACGACGACCTTCTGCAGTTGCAGAAGACAAGGAAAGAGTTTGAGGGCGATCTTACCCTTGTTGTCTTTCCTCTTACCAGGATATCACATCACGCTCCCGAGCAGACCGCAGCAGAGATTGGAGAGTACCTGTTATCTCACATTGATGCCGTCAGCGGCTTCAACGTGATCAAGGGATTCCTGAATATCTCCATCACACCCTCCGAGTGGGCTAAACGCCTGCAGGTAATAGCCTCCGTCAGCGGATACGGATTCATTCCGGCCGGCCCGGAACCGGACACGGTGGTGATTGAGTACTCCTCTCCCAATACCAACAAACCGCTTCACCTTGGACACATACGCAATAACCTCCTGGGCTTTTCCCTGGCAAGAATAAACGGGGCAGCAGGAAGCAAGGTCATAAGGACTAATATCGTCAATGACCGGGGAATCCATATCTGCAAATCCATGGTGGCGTGGCAGTTGTTCGGCAACGGTCAGAAGCCGGAAGACACAGGCATGAAGGGAGATCATTTCGTGGGCGATTTCTATGTTCTGTTCGAGAAGAAATACAGGGAACAGATTGAAGGGCTCGTGGCTGCCGGATCAACCCCCGAAGAGGCCCGCGAGAATGCACCTTTGATGCTTGAAGCACGGCGCATGCTCCTGAAATGGGAGGCAGGCGACGAGGAGACGGTGACCCTCTGGAACATGATGAACAGCTGGGTATATGCGGGTTTTGACGTGACCTACAAGGCCCTCGGTGTAGAGTTCGATAAGATCTATTATGAGTCCGAAACATATAAAACCGGCAGGGAACTGGTGTTGCGCTCACTGGAAGAGGGACACCTCCTGAAACGTGAGGACGGATCGGTATGGATTGACCTCACGGCCGACAAGCTCGACCAGAAGCTGCTGCTGAGATCGGACGGCACCGCTGTATACATGACCCAGGATCTGGGGACGGCCGTGATCAGATATAACGACTATCACTTTGACCGCCATATATACGTTGTGGGCAATGAACAGAACTACCACTTCCAGGTGCTGGCGCTGACATTGCAGCGGATGGGATACGACTGGGCAAAGGGACTCCACCACTTCTCGTACGGAATGGTTGAACTGCCCGAGGGAAAGATGAAATCACGGGAAGGGAAAGTGGTTGATGCCGATGACCTCATTGCAGAAATGACGGCTACCGCAACATCGATGTCGGAGGAGCTTGGCAAACTGGCCGGCTACAGCGGGAGCGAGAAAGAAAACATATGCAGACAGATTGGACTGGGTGCACTGAAGTACTTTATTCTTAAAGTCGACCCCAAAAAGAATATGACCTTCAATCCTGCTGAATCAATTGACTTCAACGGAAATACCGGACCATTCATTCAGTATACATATGCCCGCATCAGGTCTGTCACCAGGAAGGCAGATGAGACCGGGGCCGGCACAGTAAATGATAATTGCAATGACGTTACTCCCAACCCGAAGGAGACAGCCGTCATAAAATTGCTGAATGATTTTCCCGGATTGGTGCAGGAGGCGGCAAAGGAGCAGAGCCCCGCGCTGATAGCCAATTATTGCTATGAGCTGGCGCGGGAGTATAATCAGTTTTACCACGACTTCTCAATACTGGGTGAAGAGGACAGGAGCCTGCGTAACTTCCGCCTGAAATTGTCGGAGATGACGGGAAGGGTGCTTGAGAGCGGATTGTGGCTGCTGGGCATAGAGGCCCCTGAAAGAATGTAAATATAAAATTGTTGGATAGCTATGTTTGAAAGCCTGAGTGAAAGACTCGAACGTTCCTTCAAGATATTGAAGGGAGAAGGAACCATTTCTGAGATAAATGTGTCAGAGACCCTGAAAGATGTCCGAAGGGCGCTGCTTGATGCCGATGTGAACTTCAAAATAGCCAAGCAGTTCACCGATACTGTCAAGCAGAAGGCCATGGGCCAGAACGTCCTTAAGGCAGTGAAACCGTCACAGATGATGGTCAAGATCGTCCATGACGAACTGGTGCTGCTGATGGGAGGAGAGAGGGTCGATATCAATATAAAGACGAATCCCTCAGTAATACTCATTGCCGGATTACAGGGGAGCGGTAAGACGACTTTCAGTGCCAAGCTGGCAAAATACCTGAAGAGCAAGCGCGGCAAAAACCCTGTTTTGGTTGCCGGCGACGTTTACAGGCCCGCGGCAATAGAACAGCTGAAGGTGCTTGGAGAACAGATAGGGGTTCCCGTATATACCGAAGACGACAGCCGCAATCCCATTGAGATTGCACGCAATGCCGTCAGAGAGGCGAAGAAGAACGGGCACGATCTGGTAATCATCGATACGGCGGGACGACTGGCGGTGGATGAGGAGATGATGAACGAGATTGCTGCTGTGAAGAACGCCGTCAACCCTCACGAAACATTGTTTGTGGTTGACTCAATGACAGGCCAGGATGCCGTCAACACTGCATTTGAATTCAATGAGCGAATAGACTACGACGGCGTTGTGCTGACCAAGCTCGACGGTGATACAAGGGGCGGTGCAGCCCTCTCTATCAGATCCGTGGTAAACAAGCCTGTGAAGTTCATCAGCGCAGGAGAGAAGATGGATGCCATCGATATCTTCTATCCTGAGAGGATGGCTGACAGGATTCTGGGTATGGGCGACATTGTCAGTCTGGTGGAGAAAGCACAGGAACAGTATGACGAGGTAGAGGCACGTAAGCTCCAGAAGAAGATTGCAAAGGACCAGTTCGACTTCAACGACTTCATCTCGCAGATACAGCAGATCAAGAAGATGGGTAACATGAAGGACCTCATGGGGATGATACCCGGTGTGGGGAAGGCAATTAAAAACCTTGATATAGACGACGATGCCTTCAAGGGTATTGAGGCGATCATCTCCAGCATGACACCTGCTGAGCGTACCAACCCGATGCTCCTTAACGGCAGCCGCCGTAAACGGATTGCCGAGGGCAGCGGCACCACCGTGACAGATGTGAACAGGCTTCTGAAACAGTTCGACGAAACACGCAAGATAATGAAGATGGTCGCCAAAGGTGGTGACCTCTCGAAGCTGGCGCAAAGAAGGCAATAGGGAGTAGGCAATAGGCAATAGTGAATGATATGACAATGCCTAAATAACGTTGAC
>DCSU01000007.1:0-6559 GCA_002325785.1 Bacteroidales bacterium UBA1458
GTATCATCATTCATGGTGCCAAGCTGATGTATGCCTATGGCGAAGCCAATGTCCCCAAGGTTACCATTACACTCCGTAAATCATACGGAGGAGCTCATTGCGTCATGTCATCGAAACAGCTCAGGGGAGACCTTAACTATGCATGGCCTACTGCAGAGATAGCAGTCATGGGCCCGCAGGGAGCCATCGAAATACTTGACGGGAGGGAGATCAGCGAGATTAAAGACCTGGCTGAGCGCAAGGAGTTCGTCACACGCAAGGAGGAAGAGTACAGATCGAAGTTTGCTAACCCTTACGAGGCTGCAAAATTCGGATATCTCGATGACGTTATTGAACCTCGTAATACAAGGTTCAGGGTCATCAGGGCTCTAAGGACCCTCTCGACAAAGAAGGACCCGGGANNCCCGGGACCAATGAAGAAACATGGAAACATACCTTTATAATTTCATGGGATGATGCAGCAGTTAATAATCTCAGCCACCACCACGGGGCTCGACCCTCTTACCTGGACCATCGTTATAGTAGGTATCGGCATAGTGTTCATTGCACTACTCATTGTCTACATTTTCTTCAGATATGTACTCACCTTTATCCTGAACTTCAGGTTCCGCAGCTTCGCACGCAAAAAGGGAATTGACCCTGCTGAAATTCACAATGCAAAGACCATACAGTCGGGAGAGGTAAATGCCGCCATCGCCATGGCACTGTATTCTTACTTCAATGAGCTGCATGATGTGGAGAGCGGCGTGATAACCATCAAGCGCGTCTCCAAAAATTACTCCCCCTGGAGTTCTAAGTTGTACAACATGAAAAACCTATAAGATCAGAATAACCGGATTGCGAAATGAAAAACTACAAGTTCAGGATAAACGGAAACGAATACGAGGTTGAGGTTCTCGATGTGGACGGAAACATGGCCAAAATCGAAGTCAACGGCACAGTATTCGATGTGGAGATGCAGCTCGAGATACCTAAGATTAAGACTGTTGTCCAACCCCCGGTGCAGGCAAGGGTAGTGAAAGAGACAAAACCGGCTGCAGAAAAGATATCGGGATCGGGCAAGGCTGCCGAGGTAAGAGCACCCCTGCCGGGTGTGATCGTCCAGGTGCTGGTAAGGCCGGGTGACGATGTTAATGCCGGACAGACACTGTGCACCCTTGAGACAATGAAGATGGAGAACGCCATCAAGGCCGATAACGGCGGCAAAGTTGCATCCGTCAACATAACACCGGGGCAGTCGGTTCTCCAGGATGAGGTACTTATCATAATCAACCAGTGATGGCAAAAAGGAAAATGTGGACCATGCTCGGCCTGCTGGTGATAGTCTCCCTGGCATGGACGGCATTTGTCAAACCTGAACAGGAGAGACAGCAGGCAATGGCTGACAGCGGTCTGGTTGCAGATTCATATACTGCCTATTATCAGCCTTCCGAACAGGAAGAACCGCAGTTCCTCGACGGACTGAAACAGTTCTGGGCCTACACCGGCTTCAGAAACGCAACCTCCGGACACTTTGTGATGATAGTAATCGGTCTTATTTTTATCTTCCTGGCAATAAGATATGAATATGAACCGCTGCTGCTTGTGCCTATAGGTACAGGCATTCTGATAGGTAATATACCCTTCTTTACCGACGGGGGTATGAACTTGCAGGTGGGAATATACCAGCAGGGTAGCGTCCTCAATTACCTTTATTTCGGAGTGCTCAAAGGCATCTATCCGCCACTGATCTTCCTCGGCATAGGAGCCATGACTGACTTCTCATCACTGATCTCAAACCCGAGGCTGCTGATGCTTGGCGCTGCAGCCCAGGTCGGTATCTTCGTTACTTTCATCGGGGCTCTGCTGGTGGGCTTCAATATGCCCGAGGCTGCTGCAATAGGTATTATCGGCGGCGCTGATGGCCCCACCGCCATTTTTCTCTCATCACGACTTGCCAACGGTTCGATTCTTGGGGACGGTACAACTGTGAAGAACCTCATCGGACCCATTGCCATTGCAGCATACTCATACATGGCACTGGTCCCGGTAATACAGCCACCAATCATGAGGCTTCTGACGACGAAAAAGGAGAGACTCATCCGTATGAAGCCCCCGCGTGCTGTTACGAAAACGGAGAAGATCCTCTTCCCGATATTCGGGCTTCTGTTAACATGCTTCATATCTCCAAGTGCATTGCCGCTTCTGGGAATGCTCTTCTTCGGAAACATCCTCAAGGAATCAGGTGTGACCAAACGCCTGGCCGAGACGGCACGCACATCGCTCATAGACATAGTAACCATATTGATTGGCCTCACCGTGGGCGCTTCAACACAGGCCGATATCTTCCTGACAAAAGAGTCGGTGCTTATTTTCGGACTCGGCGCGGCAGCTTTTGGATTTGCTACCCTTGGTGGCGTCCTATTCGCCAAGGGAATGAACATCTTCCTTCCGGAGGGTGACAAGATCAACCCGTTGATAGGCAATGCAGGGGTATCTGCAGTACCCGACAGCGCCCGCGTATCTGAGATGGAAGGACTCCGTTGTGATAAGACAAACCACCTCCTTATGCATGCAATGGGACCCAATGTGGCAGGCGTGATAGGATCAGCCATCGCTGCGGGGATTCTGCTCAGCTATCTCGGATAAATTTCCGGTTGTCAATAACTCACCAGCACAGGGAATATGAAACAGGCTACTACCGGCAATGCGGGACCCAAAGTGAGGTCCGACATCGAAGTGACACTTGCCCTCACTGAATCCGGTGGGATTGAACTGGAAATTAAATCCAGGGTCAAGACCATGTACGGCAAAGCTATCGAGAAACAGTGCCGCGAACTGCTCGACGCCTTCGGCATCACAAATGCAAAGCTGACAGTGAATGACTCCGGCGCTCTTCCCTTTGTAATCGCAGCACGGGTGGAGGCCGCAGTGAAAGCCCTGACCGGCGCAACCGACTCATTTCTCCCTGAAATGATTGAAGAGAACCGCTACCTCACCTCAAGGGAGAGATTCCGCTTCTCAAGATTATACCTTCCGGGAAACAACCCGGGTATGTTTCTCAATGCCGGCCTTCATTCACCCGACGGAATAATTCTTGATCTGGAGGACTCCGTTGCTCCTGAACGGAAGGATGAAGCAAGGATCCTTGT
Organism: Bacteroidales bacterium UBA1458; assembly: GCA_002325785.1. Classification (GTDB taxonomy): domain Bacteria; phylum Bacteroidota; class Bacteroidia; order Bacteroidales; family VadinHA17; genus SR-FBR-E99. The sequence continues at coordinate 3,132 of DCSU01000007.1, forward strand.
GAGAAATGCCCTTCGTGCAGTTAATTTCTACGGGGCTGAAAGGATGGTGCGAATAAACCAGGGAGAACGCGGTCTTGAAGACCTTGATGGTGTCATACCGCATAATGTCCACCTTGTGCTTATTCCAAAATGTGAGAACGGTGATACGGTAAGAAAGATAGATGCCCGTATCATGGAGATAAAGAAGAGAGAGGGTCAGAACGAAACAGTGCTCCTGATGCCCATCATTGAGAGCGCCGCAGGCGTGGAACGCGCCTTTGAGATTGCCACCGCATCATCATCGGTGGTGGCATTGGCCATCGGCCTTGAAGATTACACGGCTGACCTCGGCGTGCAGCGCACGAAGGAGGGAAGTGAGTCGCTCTACGCCAGACAACGAATTGTGGTGGCTGCAAAAGCTGCCGGTATCCAGCCCATTGACTCTGTCTTCTCGGATGTGGGCGACATGGAAGGTCTTCTCACAAATGTCCTCTCTTCAAAGGCGATGGGCTTCGAGGGCATGGGCTGCATACACCCGCGGCAGATACCAGTGATAAGACAGGGCTTCTCTCCCTCAGCCGATGAGCAGGAGAAAGCGAAGAAGATCGTACTGGCCTACCGTGATGCCCTGCNNAGACCCGCCGGTGGTGGCACGGGCCGAGAAGACCATTACCCTGGCCGTCAGGCTGGGACTGCTGCCTGAAGACTGGGCGGAAGCAGAGTCAAAGCAATAACACTAACGCAGATCTTGTCATGAAGATGGTTGAGAATGCTGCCGGCCGCATGGTGCCGGATGAGATAAACGGCGGTGAAGCCATTCCCTTTAAAGGCGTCGGTAAACATCGGCCCGGAGGAAGGAAATACGCTCCTCCTATACCTACATGCATTGATTATCCTGATGATAACAACAAGGTGGTCTCCTCACTCACCGAAGCTCTTGAACGATGTGGCCTGCAGGATGGTATGACCATATCAACCCATCATCACCTGCGCGACGGCGACCTGATAAGCAATAAGATATTTGACATAGCATCCAAAAAAGGAATTAAGGACCTGGTATGGCTGCCCTCGGCCTCCTTCCCCTGCAATGACCCGGTGATAGAGTACCTCGAGAACGGGACTATCAACCGCATTGAGGGAAGCATGAACGGACCCCTGGGAATGTTTGTCTCGGAAGGAAGGATGAAGGGCATGGCTGTGCTCAGATCTCACGGAGGCAGGGTACAGGCAATACAGGACGGAGAGGTGAAGATAGATATAGCCGTGCTGGCTGCTCCTGCTGCGGATGCCTTCGGTAATGCCAAAGGTACCGGCGGCCCCTCAGCTACCGGCGTACTGGGCTATGCAAAAGCCGATTACCTATATGCTGACAGGGTGATAATTGTGACAGACAACCTCGTAGACCTGCCATGCTTTCCAATGGAGATAGAGGGCAATTACGTCGACTTTGTTGTGGTAGTTGACAAAATAGGAATTCCCGAGAAAATAGTATCCGGAACAACACAGATAACAAAAAGTCCCGACAGATTGCTGATAGCAGAGCTTACTGCATCATTTCTTGAGAAGTCAGGACTGCTTTACAACGGGGCCACCATGCAGGCAGGGGCAGGGGGAACAAGCCTCGCCATAGCCGTCTTCGTTCATGAGATGCTGAGGAAGAAGGGATGGAAACTCAGTTTCGGATTTGGAGGGAGTACCAAGTACATGGTTAAGATGCTGGAGGAGGGACAGATGGGATATATCCTTGATGCCCAGGCATTTGATCTTGATGCTGTAAAATCCGTGGAGCAAAACCCAAACCACATTCCATATTCGGTATTCAACGCATATAACTATCATTCAAAGGGCAACCTGACAGCAATGATGGATATAATGATTCTGGGTGCCACCGAGATAGATACAGGCTTCAACGGTAATGTTGTGACACACTCTGACGGCCTTCTCCTTCATGGGATTGGAGGGTGGCAGAACTGCCTCCATGCCCGGAATGTCATAATACCTGTCCCCCTGTTCCGCGACAGGATACCTGTGATCGTTGACAGGGTAACTACTCTGTGTGGCCCGGGGGAACTGATTGATGTGATAATCACCGAGAGAGGCATCGCTATTAATCCCCGCAGGCAGGACCTGATTGACTCAGTCATGGGCAAGGGTCTGCCACTGGTCACTATCGGGGAGCTTAAGGAGATAGCCGAAAAGATGTGCGGCAAACCTGAGAAGGCGGTTGTTGATGACAGGGTGGTGGCTGCAATCAAATGGGTTGACGGGACCGTGATAGATGCGGTCCGCAAAGTAAAAACGTAATCTAAACAGTGTATATTATGAAGAAATACAGATGTCCGGTATGCGGATATATCTATGATCCGGAAACCGGAGATTCACAGAATGATGTTGACCCGGGAACGCCCTTTGAAGACCTGCCATCGGGATGGTCATGCCCCGTCTGCGGCGCACCCGCTGATGAGTTTGAAGAATTTTCCTAGGCATTCTCCTCAGGGATATGCCTCAGCACATCAATGAGCAGATCCCAGAACATCTGAACTGTTACTATTTCTATTCTCTCCTCGGGGGTATGAGCTCCCCTGATGGTCGGGCCAAAGGATATCATGTCTATACCCTTGTATTTCTCAAGAATCAGCCCGCATTCAAGTCCTGCATGGATGGCCTTTACCTGCGGCACCTTGCCGAAGAGCTTACGGTAAGAATCTATCATCAGTCTGAGTATGGCCGAATTCATATTCGGTTTCCATCCCGGGTAGCCGTCCGAGTGAGTGACCTTCGCCCCTGCAAGATCGAAACTTGCCTCGGTCTTCATAGCTGCATAATGTTTTGCCTCGTCCGAGGAGCTCCTCTGTGTTGTGACTACATGGATCGTCTTCTCGCCTGTTAATCGTATCGTTGCCAGGTTGCTTGATGTCTCCACCAGGTCAGGTATCTCCCTTGACCACCCCAGAACGCCGTGAGGCACAATGCTAAGTGCGCTGAGGAGGCGGTGCTGCGTGTGGGCGTCAATCACCGTCTCCGGAAGGTCTGATGGCGTGGCTGACACTTTCAGGTCGGGCTCAAGAGGACCATATTCATCCCTGACAAGCAGGTTGTAGGAGGCTGTGTCGGCCAGAATCTGCTCCTCATGGGCAGGATTGAAGGTGATGGTAACAAACGCTTCCCTTGGAATGGCATTCCGGAGATTACCCCCGGTAAAGTTACTGATAAGAATGCCGTACCTCTTTTCAAGGTCCTGCATAAGTCTGGAAATTATTTTTATGGAGTTGCCGTATCCCTTGTGTATCTCATCTCCGGAATGACCGCCGTGGAGGCCGGTCACTGATATATTCATGGCCTTGTGCCCTGCCGTAACCTTCTCAGGTGTGTAGGGCAGGATTGCCTGGGTATCTATTCCGCCGGCGCAACCAATGAACAGTATGCCTTCATCTTCAGAGTCGAGATTT
>DCSU01000007.1:6614-16538 GCA_002325785.1 Bacteroidales bacterium UBA1458
CTGCAGATAGGGATCGGTCAGCACCGCCATCTGTGCGGCTATCCCTATACCGTCATCTGCTCCAAGAGTTGTTCCGCTGGCACTGACCCATCTGCCGTCAACGACAGGGATTATGGGATCTGTATCCCAGTTGTGAGGGTGAGAGGCGTTCTTTTCGCCAACCATGTCAAGATGACTCTGTAAAACAACAGTGCTAACCTTCTCTTTCCCCGGTGCAGCCTCCCTGATTATAAGTATATTTCCAACGATGTCTTCCCTGGCCTCCAGGTCATGCTTACGTGCAAAATCCAGCATGTATTCCCTGATGCGCCCCTCATTCTTTGATAGCCTGGGTATCCTGCAAATCTCCTCAAAGTAACTCCATAGCTTTCTAGGCTTAATCTCCCCCAATTGCCCCATACTTTTACTATATTAATAATGTGATAAATAGCTTAAGCGGCAAATATAGTTTTTTTCTGTTGCAACGATTATGAATTTTACCTGCCGTAACTCTTTTTTTTAACACAATAAAAACTATATTTTTACGGGATACGAAAAACAGAGTTAAAGGTAAAAAGTTATGGCTAAACGTACGATTGTGGCACTGCCGGGTGACGGTATAGGTGCCGTAGTTCTGAAGCAGGCAGTTCGCGTTCTTGATGCCGCAGGATTTGATGCTGAATATGTTTACGGTGACATCGGTTGGGATTTATGGTGCAGCGAGGGGAATCCCCTTCCACAGCGTACCATTGACCTGATAGCAAAGCACAAGATCGCTCTCTTCGGTGCCATCACCTCCAAACCTAAGGACGATGCAGCCGCCGATCTCTCACCCGCCCTGCATGGCAAGGGACTTATTTACAGCAGCCCTATAGTGGGACTCAGACAGCATTTCGGACTGGATATCTGCGTGAGACCGTGCCGCAGCTACAGGGGCAACCCCCTTAACTTCATCCGCCGCGGTAAGGACGGCAATCCTGAAGAACCTATGGTAGACGTTGTTATCTTCAGGCAGAACACTGAAGGACTCTATGGAGGAGTGGAGTGGTCAAATCCTCCCCAGCAGGTTTATGATGCCCTTATGACTCACCCGAAATTCCGGGAGAACTTCGGATGGTGCCCGAAAGAAGAACTGGCAGTATCAACCAGGATCTTTACCCGGAAATATACAGAGCGTATAGTCAGGGCAGCCTTTGATCATGCAGTGAAATTCGGGTACAAGTCAGTGACTGTCTGCGAGAAACCGAATGTGATACGCGAGACATCCGGACTCATGTGGAAGATAGCCAGGGAGATGCAGAAGAGTGAGTTCCCCTCAATCCAGCTCTGGAACACCAACATCGACGCACAGATGATGTGGCTGACCAAGAACCCTGAGGATTACGGTGTGATAGTTGCCGGCAACATGTTTGGCGACATTGTATCCGATGCTTTTGCGGGACTGATAGGAGGGCTTGGTTTTGCGTGCAGCGCCCAGTTCTCCGAGGATGGCATAGGCGTTTTCGAACCTACCCACGGGTCGGCTCCCAAATATGCCGGTTATGATATCCCTATTGTCAATCCGGTTGCAATGATAGAATCAGCATGCATGATGCTCGACTATATTAATGAGAAACCAATGGCCGCCCGCATCCGCCAGTCGATAGCTGAGGTGATAGAGGAGGGAAAGGTAAAGACCTATGACATGATGAAGCTTACCGGTAAGCAGGAAGTGATTGACATGGGAGCAGCGTCAACCATTCAGATGGCTGATGCCATTATTGCAAAATTGAAGTAAGTGCCATGACTGAGGAGATAAAAAAACTCTGGCCCGAGCTGGAGTGGATCACTGATGCGGTTCTGAGAGAAAAAACCGCCCGCACCTGGGAAGTTACACTTGAGCGCAGCGTTCTGAAGGCCGATGACCTTAACCGCATTCCCTTTACTTTGCTTTGCGGGCCGGACCTGAAAGTGACTTTTATGGACCATAAAAGATGTGTAGTTCACATTGCAAGAGAGGCCGGTGAGAAAATGAACAGCTTCTTCCGGGATGACCTGCCGGTGAACATGGATGTACTGATAGCCGGAGCAATCCTGGCTGACGTTGGCAAGATGCTTGAATATGAGCTTGATGAACAGGGTAAGGCTGTGCAGGGCAAGTACGGGCAGTATCTCAGGCACCCCTTTTCAGGAGTCAGTCTGGCAGAGGAGTGTGGTGTACCCCCGGAGGTATGCCATATAATCGCTGCCCATGCCCACGAGGGCGATCTCGTAAAGCGAACAACAGAGGCGTACATTGTTCATCACGCTGACTTCATGACCTTCCTGCCATTCAAGAGCAGACTGATCGTTTAATCAGTCTGCTCTAAGTCTCCAGTCTTCAGTCCATTGCAGGCAATTGGCAATAGGCAGTAGGCAGTAGTGTAAATAACTGATTTAATGATGACTGCAGATCGAAGATTGTGATCCATATCCTGCAATCCTAAGTCCTTATTGCTGACTGCCTTTTTGACCCCCAAAAAATGGACTACTGCCTACTGCCTACTGCCTGTCTGGGAATGCCATGGCATTACGCACACTGACAATCCCCATCTTTTCCACCTTCCGGTCATAGGTCATAAGGCCATTGGTCTCTGTCTCAACGTCAGTCGTCTGGGTATATACTGAAGCGCTAAGTCCCTTCTCTGCTACCAGCTGCCGGACAACAGTGTAGAACTCTTCATATTTTCGCAGCAGTCCGGTGCTGTCGCTCATTTTCTCATAGCCCCAGTTCTTCTGTTCCCAGGTGTGGCCCTGTACCGGCAGACCCAGTCCGCCGAACTCGCCCAAAACTATCGCTCTCCCCTTTTCGGCAGGAGGAGACACCGGTTCCGGGTAGTGATGCACATCCAGCACATCACCAGTCCCGCGGTCAGTCCAGCCCGAAGCACTGTTCACAAGACGCGTGGTGTCATAGGCCGAGACATAATCCGTCACTGCTGCTGTGTTGTACTGACCCCATCCCTCATTGTAAATAACCCACATCACAATTGATGGATTATTGAATTTGGTGTCTATCATACGTGAAAGCTCCGTCATGAAAATAGCCGAATCGGCTGCGCTTTTTGTTATGTCCGGTTTGTCTCCCCATATATACTCGTCGCCGCTGGGCATATCCTGCCAGACAAGCAATCCCAGCCTGTCAGTGTGGTAGTAAAATCTCCTGTTCTCAACCTTCACATGCTTGCGCATCATGTTGAATCCCATCTTCTTCAGCACCACGATGTCAAACATCATGGCTTCATCTGAGGGAGGAGTATAGAGACCGTCAGGCCAGAAGCCCTGATCAAGCGGACCGTTCTGCCAGAGAAAGCTGTTGTTGAGCAGGATGCGGGTGAATCCGTCCGCCGTCACGCCAATCGAGATCTTACGCATTCCGGCATATGACTTAACCTCATCTGCAACAAGACCTCCCGTAACCAGTCTGACAGACAAATCATAGAGATGAGGGTTTTCAGGACTCCATAGTTTGGCATCAGGTATGTCAAGGGTAATGGGAGTACCGGTGATGCCTGATGATACGGCTATCGTCTCGCCGCCTTCCATTACTGTCACCTCTGCCAGTGACGGCGCCATATCAACCGGAGGGCACCCTTCGGGCCCGTGGCACCGCTCTTCCAAGACAGTGACAGTCAGTGTGCTGCTGTCTATATCCGGTACAATACGCAGATCGCCTATCCATGTCTTGTCAACCGGTTCAATCCAGACGCTCTGCCATATGCCGCTGGTGGGAGTGTACCAGATGCCTCCCGGGCTGCTGACCTGCTTGCCTCTCGGCTGGGACCCCGCGTCTGTCGGATCAGTGACCTTTGCTACCACCGTGTGTTCCCTTCCTTTACCAAGGAAGGGGGTGATATTGCATGAAAACGGATCGTAACCGCCCTGGTGGCTGACGGCTAGTTTATCATCAATCCATACAACTGTTTCCCAGTCGGATGCCTCAAAATTGATTATCAATTGCTTTCCTTCCCAATGCCTGGGTACGGTAAACTCACGAAAATACCAGATTGCCAGTGTGTCGCTCATCCTGAGCCTGACCCCTGACAGGGCAGATTCGAGAGGGTAGGGCACCAGTATCCTGCCCTGTGGCGCAGGAGGCTCGTCCTCCTTATTACAGAGGGCATAATCCCATAAGCCGTTAAGACTCATCCACTCATCTCTTGCCATTCCTGGTCTGGGGTATTCCGGCCATGGCGCAGAGGGGTCAATATGTTCACCCCATACCGTGAAAAGAGGATTAGCTGCAGGTTGCCAGTCAGGACTTTTATCGGTTGTGCATAGGGTCATTACTCCGGCTGTGATAGCGAGAGCCAGGATAAATTTAAACTTCATGACATGATTATTTTATAAGGATTAGCCGAGCTTCATCTTCTCAACCTCATCCATATTCCGTTCATTGTAGGCTATTTTGCCCATGGGAGTATACAGCCAGTCAATCAGGTCACTGTATCTCTCGGTAATCTTACCCCTGACTATCTTCATGGTGGAGTTCATCATGCCATTCTCCTCATTGAAGCTTTCATTCAGTATGCCAAGTGCCACGGGCAGCCAGCGGTGCGGGAACATGTGTCCGTACTTGCCATTGATACGGTACTCGCTGACTTCATTCTCAATGAGATTTAGAATAGCCCGCTTGCCTTCTTCAGTGGTGGCCGTGAGATTGCGGTCTTCAAGATAGAGCTTTAGGGCATGCTGGTTCGGAACTATCAGGGCCACAGTATAGGGCTTCTGATTGTTATAGAGCATACACTGGTCAATATACTTGGACTGCTCGCTGATTGCCTCCTCGATCCCTTCGGGACTGAATTTCTCGCCGTCGTCAGCTATTAGAAGACTCTTGAACCGTCCCATTACGTATAGGAAACTGTCTTTACTCATGTATCCCATGTCTCCGGTGTAGAGCCATCCGTCACGGAGGGCATCCCTGGTGGCGGTCTCATTCTTCCAGTATCCGTGCATTACATTGCCGCCACGAATGACTATCTCACCCTTCTGTTCCACCGGCAGTTCATTGCCGTCATCATCGCAGATCTTCAGGTCCATATTATTAACCAGGAATCCTGACGAACCAAGCTTGTGCTTTTTTGCTGAGTTTGATGAAATAATTGGAGATGCCTCCGAGAGGCCGTAGCCCTGGTACATCGGTACTCCTATTGCATAGAAGAAGCGCTGCAGCTCTATGTCGAGCAGGGCACCGCCTCCGATAAAGAACTCCAGTTCGCCTCCGAATGCCTCACGGACCTTTGAGAAGAGGATCTTATCAAAAAGATCGAGAAGCGGTTTCTTTACCTTCTGCAGTCCCTGCCCCTTGTTGTAACCCTCTTTATTGTAGGAATAGGCCACCTTCAAGGCAAAATTGAAAAGTCCCTCGGTCATCCTGCCCTTCTCCTTTATTGCTTTCTCAATTACCTTGCGGAAATTCTTGGCCAGTGCCGGCACACTCATTAGCAGGCTGGGCTTGATCTCCTTCATGCATACAGGTATATTGCGCAGCGTCTCCATCGGGGTTTTCCCTACCTTGACCGATGCAATACTGGCCCCCTTGCCCATGAATGCATAAATACCTGCTGTATGGGCAAATGAGTGGTCCCACGGCAGGATGAGAAGCGTTTTGTAGTGCTGCGGGATATCCATCAGACTGTATGACTGGTAGACGTTTGTCACATAGTTGCCGTGGGTAAGAATTATTCCCTTGGGGTCTGCCGTGGTGCCGGAGGTATAACATATGTTGGCAAAATCAGCCGGGGTAATTGCTGCTGTAAATTCTTCAAACGACTTCCTGTTGGCGGGGTTCTCGAGCCACTCACGGCCTGTTTTCCTGACCTCGTTGAAGTGCATCTCTCCATCTGAATATTCTTCCCTTGGGTCCATGAAAATCACTTTGACAATCTCAGGGCACCTGTCAATGACCTCAAGCACTTTCGGAGCCTGGGTGCTGGAGGTGATTACCATCTTCGAACCGGAATGATTGAGACGGAATTTAATCTCTTCAGGATTGAGTTTTATGGAGAGGGGTACATTTACCCCGCCTGCATAGAGTATCCCAAGCTCACCGATGACCCAGCTGTTACGGCCATCAGCGAGCAAACTGACACGGTCACCTTTCTTTATGCCCAGCTGCATCAGCCCGGCTCCGAATTCCTGGGCCTGACGCTTTGTCTCCTGGTAGGTCGTGCCCTCATATTTATCCTGCAGCTTCTCCCACAGGTAAATATTAGAGGCAAATTTCTCTACATTCTCTTCGAAAAACCGGATCAGTGATTTCATTCCAATATTTTTTTTTAGCAGTTCTTAAAATAGTGACCTAATATAGAAAAGATTCGGTAAGTGCCGGTACGTTTCACGGATTTTCATTGCAATTTTAAGCTATTATCCATACCTTTATCCTTTATAGACATGAAAAATTGCCATTTATGAAGAAATTATCCCTGGTCCTGCTTGCTGGCATACTGCTCCTTACACCTTCATGTGATTTCATGAAAAGCATCAATCCTTTCGGAAGGAAGGCCAGGGAAGTTGAAGCCCTGAGGCAACAGCAGGAGGCATTTCGCATCGCTGACTCTATCCGTGTCGTCAATGAGAAGCAGGCTGAGGCTGAACGTGCCCGGCAGGCTGAGCTTACACAGGCTGCCCGGGAAGAGGTCAGCGCAGCATCAGCTTACCACATCATCGTCGGTAGTTTTATTACACCTGCCTATGCAGAGGCATGGCTTGAGCATATCAAGGGATTTGGATATGATGCACGCATAGTACAAATGAACGGCGGGAAATGGCAGCTTGTATCAGCAAAAGCATATCCTGACCTGCACGCCGCATGGAATGCTATTGGCAGCATCCAGGATAACATTAACAGCGAAGCCTGGGTTTACAGGAATGAGTGAACCTTACCTGTAGATGGTTGCCGCTCTGTCAGGTCCTACGGAGACAATAGTAACAGGCACTCCGGTCTCTTTCTCAATATATTCAATATAATCCTTCAATTCAGCGGGAAGGTCGTTCCATGAATGGCATCCTGTAATATCAGCCTTCCATCCTGGCATTGTCCGGTAGTTGAGAGTTTCAATATCATTGAGGCAGTAGGGTAATTCACTTACCTCCCTGCCACCGACTGTATAAGATCTGCATACCTTTACCTCCCCGAACCCTGTAAGAACGTCGGCTTTCATCATGAAGAGACGGGTTACGCCGTTGACCATGATGGCGTATTTCAGCGCCGGCAGGTCAAGCCAGCCGCAACGGCGCGGTCTGCCGGTGGTTGATCCGTACTCGTTGCCGCGGTCACGCATCATCTGACCGTCAGAGTCATCAAGCTCGGTGGGGAATGGCCCGCTGCCTACCCTGGTGCAGTATGCCTTGAAGATGCCGAAGACCTCCCCGGTGCGCGCCGGTGCAATGCCAAGACCCGTACAGGCACCCGCAGCAACGGTGTTTGAAGAGGTTACAAAAGGATATGTTCCGAAATCGATGTCAAGCATCGTTCCCTGAGCCCCCTCGGCAAGAACACGCCGACCTTCCCTTAGGCTCCTGTCAATATGATAGTCGGCATTCACGGTGGTGAACTGCCGGAGGAACCCTACAGAGTCAAACCACTCTTCCTCAAGCTCCCTGAGGTCATTGGTGAATCCGTACCCCTTGAGCATCCTGAGATGTTCGGCGGTACGTGCCCGGTATATCTCACGGAAGTCTTTCCTGAAGAGATCGCCTACCCTCACGCCGCCACGTGATGCCTTATCAGTGTATGCAGGCCCGATACCCCTGAGTGTGGAACCAATCTTGGATTCGCCCAGAGAGGCCTCCTGGGCAGCATCAAGCAACTTGTGGGTTGGAAGGATCAGGTGAGCTTTAAGCGATATTAAAAGTCTTTCGCGAACCTTCTCAGTACCAATGCCAAGACTCTCAACCTCCTTACGGAAGACCACCGGGTCAATCACAAGACCGTTGCCTATTATGTTCTGTTTGCCCTCATGAAAAATCCCCGAGGGGATCAGGTGGAGCACGTGCTTGGCTCCGTTGAACTCTATTGTGTGCCCCGCATTGGGACCGCCCTGGAACCGGGCAACAATATCATAATCAGGTGTCAGGGCATCAACAATCTTTCCTTTGCCCTCATCGCCCCACTGGAGGCCTAACAAAATGTCAATCTTCATATCTTCTTAAACAGGCAGCAAGTTACGAAATTTTTACGGCAGACAGAAGCTCTTTATTATGGTTAGATGCAATCGGGTGTATCACCTGCCACCCGACTTGCCGTAGATATAAAGGGAGTAATGGTGAAGGGCAAAGTTATTATTCTCACAGGCACTCCTGATGATTTCATTTATCCTCTGATCGCTGAACTCAATTACCGCTCCTGTATCCGCATCAATCAGATGATCATGCTGTCCGGCCTGGAAGGTCTTTTCATATTGTGCCTGGCTTCGGCCGAATTTGTGCTTCGTCACCAGCTTGCAATCTAAGAGCAGGTCAATGGTGTTGTAGAGTGTAGCCCTGGAAACCCTGTAGTTTTTTGCTTTCATGAAGTTGAAGAGAGACTCAATGTCAAAGTGACCGTCACGTGAGTAGATCTCATCAAGTATTGCGAACCGTTCCGGGGTCTTTCTTAAGGCTTGGGACCCAAGGTATTCAGTGAAAATCTGTTTTACTACCGATCTGGCATCTTCACCTGGCATTGCACCGTTCAGTTTTACGTGTTATATTTCTGTTATTCAATGAATTCCTCAATCCTCTTGACGCTGGCAATACCCTTTACGTTTGACAGTTGCAGGATGAGGTTGTTGAGGTCGCGCGCGTGGTGAACAAAGAGGTCAATCGTACCCTCAAATATACCGTCGTATACTGAGACGTTGATGTTCCGGATGTTGACGTTAAGCTCAGTGGAGATCACGTTCGTCACCTCGTTTATGAGACCAATCCTGTCGATGCCATTGATGCTTATCCTGGCAAGGAATGAGGCAAGTTTGTGTATCGTCCACCTGACAGGGATGATCCTGTTGCCCTCGCTCGACATCAGTTTGACGGCTGCCGGACACTTGGGTTTATGAACAATGATGGAGTTGGCCGGGTCAATATAACCAACCACCTCATCTCCGGGGATAGGATTGCAGCACCCGGCGATTATGTATGAGTTGCCGGTGTTGTCAACATTCTCCCTCAACAGGTAAGGATGACTCTTGTCAATGGTGTCTGTCAGAGGCGGGGCCTCCTTTTCGCCCGTACTCTTCCTGGTCACTCCCCCTACAGCCAGTTTCCAGTACTTGCGCAGACTGCCCTCCGGAGCCTTCTTGAGGACCTTGCGCAGGTCATCAAGGTTGATAAGATCAAGTCCGATGCGGGAGTAAAGCTCGTCCTTGTTGAGGAGCTCATAATAATCGAGCAACTTCTTGATTATATCCGAGTTTGGCAGTATGCCAAGCTCACTCAGTCTTTTCTCTAGCAGATCCATGCCCTTCTGTATCCGGTCTGTTGATTCATCCCTCAGGGCATCCTTAACGGCATTCTTCGCCTTTGCAGTATGGGCATATTCAAGCCACTCCTTTTCAGGCTTGGCAATGTTTGAGGTGATAATCTCAACCTGGTCGCCGCTCTGAAGAGTGGTTGATAGAGGGGAGAGTTTATAGTTGACCTTTGCACCAATGGCCTTGTTTCCTATGTCTGTGTGTATCTCGTATGCAAAATCGATAGCCGAGGCTCCTTTAGGGAGATTCACAAGCAGTCCCTTGGGAGTAAAGACCATTATCTCTGACGAGAAGAGGCTCATCTTGAACTCATCAAGGAAGGTCACCGGGTCAGACATCGGGTTGGCCAGCATCTCACGGATATCCTTAAGCCACTTGTCTAGCTCGCTCTCCGACTGGGAGGTGTCTCCCTTGTATTTCCAGTGAGCTGCGAAGCCCCGCTCAGCGATGTCATCCATTCGCTGGCTTCGGC
>DCSU01000007.1:16571-16799 GCA_002325785.1 Bacteroidales bacterium UBA1458
ACCCAGTCGCGCAGCCTGTCGGGCTTGGGGGTGTAAATGTCAGTAATTAGCGAATATATCTGCCAGCACTGAGCTCTCTCACTCATGTCCGGTCCGGGCTCGAACACTATTCTGACGGCGAGCAGGTCATAGACCTCCTCAAAGGGGATATTCTTCGACTGCATCTTCTTCCAAATCGAGTAGATCGATTTGAACCTGCCCGAAATGTCAAAGATGATGTTGTTTTCA
>DCSU01000007.1:16811-16982 GCA_002325785.1 Bacteroidales bacterium UBA1458
TTCTCATCCATCTTGACCTTGCGGGCTATCTCATCATAGATGCGGGGATGCCTGAATTTGAAACTCAGATCCTCAAGCTCGGTCTTGATAGCAAACAGTCCCAGCCGGTGTGCCAGCGGAGCATACAGGTAGATAGTCTCACCCGCAACCTTCATCCTCTTGTGCTCAGGC
>DCSU01000007.1:17001-38181 GCA_002325785.1 Bacteroidales bacterium UBA1458
ATCGCCAGCAGCATCTTGCGGAAGTTCTCGGCCTGCAGAGAGTGAGTCTCCTTGTTGTAGGTGCCTGAAATCTTCGTCAGCCCGTCAATGAGAGATGCTATCTTGGACCCGAACTCCTTCGATATCGCCTCCAGAGGGATTCCTGTGTCCTCCACTACATCATGCAACAGCGCCGCCACCACTGAGCGGGCTCCAAGCCCCATTTCCTGGTTGACAATGCGGGCAACATTAATCGGGTGGATGATGTAGGGCTCGCCTGAATTGCGGTACATATCGCGGTGAGCCTCGTTGGCAAACCTGAAAGCCTTGTCAATGAGTTCACTATCCCCGGGCTTGTCACACCTGTACAGATTGTCCCTGAGCAGACTGTACTCGTATTCAATACGGCTGATATCCTCAGAGGTGAATATTTTTGTCTTCGTTTTAGCCATCAGTTGTTGCCTGTAAAGGCTGAGCAAAGATAAGAAAATCGGGTCATTTAACTCTTGTGATCATGGCAGTATGGTTACTGTGCCGTTCCGCGCTACAGTACTGCCTGACGGAGTGGTCAGTTTAAGGCTCCAGAGGTAAACCCCCTGTGGAACCGGGTCTCCTCCGCGACGGCCATCCCACCCGGTTGAATAGTCACTCGTCTGGAAAATCAGTACTCCTCTTCTGGAGTAGATCCTGAGATCATATATCACCGGGATGAAGGCGAATTCCGGTCTGAAAAAGGCATTCTCACCAACCCCGCCAGAGATAAAGGCATTAGGGAAAAAAATATCCTCTGTCAGCTGTATGACCGTCACTGACGAACGGTGCAGGGAGGCTCCGGCAGGAGCATCAGGCGCTACAGCAGTGACCTGGTATGCCACGGCTGCCATGGTCTGCTCCCCGGCAAATAGTGAATAGTCATCTGACCATAAGGTGTCTGTGATTACCTGGGACACCTCCTCCCATCCGTACCCTGCATTTCTGTATATAGAATATGATGCATCGCCGGACGGAAAAGGATTGTTCCACCTCAGATCAATACGGGTTCCTGTGACAGCAGAGGTCAGGACCATGTTCCTGGCACTCCCGGAGAATGCCACGAGTATATTGCAGTTGTTCCGGACACTGATCCGGTAGAGACGGATAACGGATGTGTCTGCCCCTGTTTCAGCAAAGAAAACGGTCCCGCTTATACCCCTGGCGCTGGCTGCAGTCTCCCACACCACACCTTCCGGATTATATTGCTGTAAAAGAAAATCATCAGCCGTGGCTGTCTCATCGTAACTGCCTGAGATCTGAAGCGCCTGACCGGCAACAGCCACGGCATCAAGTTTAATCCATGCAGGAATCCTTTCTCTCCCGGTTGTCACGCAGGAACTGTTTGATGTTGAGAGGCCGGCCCCGCCATGCGCGGCTGTAATCTGAAAGCAATATGAGGTACCGGTATCAAACCCGCGGTAGATGTATGATGTCTGGCTGGCCGCGATTGTTTCGTATAATACCGCCGGCCCGCTACCTGATGCAATACGGATCTCATAGCTGTCAGCAGGGTTGGATTGATTGCTGTATGGAGTCCAGGTGAGAATGATCCGGTTGTTGCAGGTGTCATTCCCGGCCGAGAGAAAAAGGGTGCTGAGACTGTTGCTGAGCGGGCTGATGTTCTGTGATGAATCAACTGCGGCAACCACATATGCCACACTTATGTACCTGGCCAAAGAGGATGTATGGATGTAGACTGTCTCCGCAGGTGACTTGACAGTGTCAATGGCACTGGCCGTGCCGCCCTCGTATGTGTAGATGACATAACTGCCCACATCAGGCGAGGTTGACAGGAGCCATCTTACAGTGGCAAACCCGGTCTGAGGGTCAACGGTGACCTGGTCAAGACGCGGCGATAAAGGCGGAGTCTCATCCTGCCCTTCAAGTGGGGGAGTGAGTCCCAGGCAGATAAATAGCAACACTAGTAGCCTTGCTGGATTCATCTTGCCCCTACTATGATTTCATAAGCATCATCCATATTAAAATACGTACTGACAAGCTCTTTTATTTTTCCAGGAGTGATTGTTCTCACAGTCTCGGCAAAGCGGGTATAATAATCGGGACTGGCATCATAATCTATGATTCCCCTGATTGCCTCGGCACAAGCGAAGGGTCCGTCAAACATTCGTGCTAGCTCGCCCATGAGATGGTTTCTGACGAGAGTCATCTCTTCAACACCCACTTCTTCCAATCGTAGCTTCTCAATCTCCATTCTGATCTCCTTAATGGTCTCGGTGCGGTATTCATTTGCCACGTCAGTCATGATGGCTATGTATCCGATCCCGTGAAAGGCCCCCGCTACAGCATGGATTCCGTATGTATAACCCTTCTCTTCCCGGATGTTGCGCATCAGCCTGGACCCAAAATATCCACCGAGGATCATTGTGGCCACCTGCAGTCCCTGGTAGTCAGGGTTATCACGTGTGATCCCTCTCCAGCCCATCCTGACGGTGCTCTGAACGGAATTGTCCATCTCCCTGAATATTGATCCGGGACCGGCTGTGTCAAAATTCAGTGCAGGGATCAGGGGTTTGTGCCACTTCCCTGTTCCTGGGCCGGCGAAACGTCTTTCAAGTACGGGCAGCGCCTGCTCCGGTCTCCGTCCGGCAACGGTGATATACATATTGTCAGTTCTGTAGTGCAGGGAGTGGAATGCATTCAGGTCCGCCACCGCCAGGGCCTTGTAATCATCAGCGGCTGTGATCCGGCCGTAGGGGTTGTTCACGCCGCAAAGCGCCTGGTAAAATAATTCCCTGGCAATAACTGATGTCTTTTGCCTGCCTGTCATGAAGGCCTGAAGCCGCTTGTCCGTCAGCATCCTGAACTCCTTTTCCGGAAAGGAAGGATGAAAGAGGACCTCCTCTGCCAGTGCCATCACCTCTTCCAGTTTTCTTGTCAGTGTCACCGTCACAAGCCCTGCACTGTCCTTGTCAGCCGTGTGGTTGAATACCGCTCCGGTACTGTCAATTAGGTCATTGATGGACTGAGCGTCATGCAAGGTGGTTCCTTCCGTCAACATAGCATTAGTAGCGGAAGCTGCCAGATGGACAGGTTCCACAAGTTGACCGGCATTGAAGACAAACTCTATTCTGAGCAGGTCTACAGCACCGTTGCCGAGCAGGTACACCGGCACTCCGTTGCTTAGTCTTGTAAACTCGGGGAAGGATGTGTCACCCGGTGAAGGGGTAATTATCGCGGGGGCTGTCTTAATTTTCTGTCTCTTCATTTCTGCTCCGGAAGATAGTGGATTACGCTGCAGTTTTCAGGCCTGAAAACCAGCGATGAGGCCTTCATGATCTCGTCTACGGTGACACTCATGTACTGTTCAGTCTCGCTGTTGATGCCTTCAGCATCACCGAGCAATTCGTGGAAGGCAAGGCTGAAGGCCTTGTTCGCTGCGCTGAGATATGACATCAGCCTGTGTGACTCATACCTGTTACGGGCCTTATCAAGCTCCGCCGGGGTTACCGGACTGGCAGCCAGCCGGCTGAGTTCATCTGTCACTGCCGCCTCTGCCTTCATGATGTCAACACCCTCCTTCAGCCTGCCGCTGAAGATGACCAGGCCGGGGTCAATCTCACCGGAGAGGTAGATGTCAGCCTCACTGAACAGCTCCCTGTTTCTGACCAGCTGTTCGGGGAAACGGCCTGAGTCGCATCCGGCGAGAATATCTGTCAGCAGGTCAAGGACATAAAACTCGCGGCTGTTCCTGATCCCGCTATGAAAAGCCATGATCAGGTGTGCTGCCGGTACCGGGCGGTGAACGGTTATCTCACGGTGCCCGTCCTGCGGAGGCTCCACAGGAAGAATCCTGACGTTGCGATCCCCTGCCGCAATAGTCCCGAACCATTTGTCGGCAAGCCTGAAGACATCATCAGGCCTGACATTGCCTGCGACACTGAGAATGGCATTGGCAGGGTTGTAGTACCTCTGGTAAAATCGTCTCAGGGACGTACTGTCTGCTTTCTCAATATGACTGATATCCAATCCAATGGCTGGCCAGCGGTAAGGGTGCACCTTATAGGCCAGTGGCCTGAGCAGTAGCAAAATGTCGCCGTAGGGCTGGTTGAGATAACGCTGACGAAACTCCTCCGTGACAACGCTCTTCTGGGTCACCACCCTGCCATCAGACAGGTCAAGACCCGTCATCCGGTCGGAATCAAGCCAGAAAGCGGTCTCCAGGTTGTTGTATGGCAGAGTTATATAGTAGTTCGTAAGGTCATTATTGGTGAAAGCGTTATTCTCCCCGCCGGCCATCATCACAGGAGTGTCAAACAGGGGTATATTGGCTGTGCCTTCGAACATAAGATGCTCAAAGAGATGAGCAAATCCCGTAGCGTCCGGGTCCTCATCACGGGAACCGGCATCATAAAGGAGGTTTGAAGTGACCATGGGCGTGCTCTCATCCATGTGTGAAATCACTCTCAGCCCGTTACCGAGCGTATGCCTTTCAAATCTGATCATAAACGTAAAATATTTCAAACTTACCAAAATAAACATCTGCTCCTCATTTTATTCTATATTTGTGACTGGTTTGGTTTTTACGCTTATTAGAGGTAGCTTGAACACTCTGTTAATAAGGAAAATAAGACAGCTTAAAACATTTATTTCCGACCAGCAGACACTGATTTATCTGTTGAGTTTCGTGGTGGGACTTATCAGTGCGCTGGCAGCGGTGGTGATGAAGAATGCCATCCACTATACCCATGTCCTGTTCACCCAGGGAGTCATGAAAGGAGCGGGCGGAATTCTGTCTATTGCCTATCCGCTCATTGGCATTTTCCTCACGGTACTAATTGTCAGGTACGTGATACGTGATAACATCTCCCACGGCATAAGCAGGGTCCTTTATTCCATCTCCAGGCGCAAAAGCTACATCAAACGGCATAATAACTGGTCTTCTATACTCGCCAGTTCACTCACCATCGGCTTTGGCGGATCAGTGGGAGCAGAGGCTCCCATCGTACTTACCGGGGCATCAATCGGCTCCACCATAGGACGTTACTTCAACCTGAACTACAAATACATCACACTCCTTCTTGGTTGCGGCGCGGCAGGTGCCATCTCGGGCATCTTCAAAGCCCCTATCGGAGGGATATTGTTCACCCTGGAGGTGCTGATGCTCGACCTGACGATGTCATCCATAGTGCCACTTCTGATCTCCTCAGTAACCGCTGCCACCGTGGCATACTTCTTTATGGGTGATAACGTACTCTTTTCATTCCAGGTTAAAGAGGGATTTCTCCTGAGTGATCTTCCCTATTATCTGCTGTTGGGTGTTTTTTGCGGTTTAGTAGGGCTCTACTTCACGAAGGCAACCGTTGGTATAGAGAAACTGTACAAGAAAATTAAAAACCACTGGGTCAGGATGACAATCGGCGGGGTGATCCTCGGGATTCTGATCTACTTTCTTCCTTCACTGTATGGTGAGGGTTATGGGACGGTGATGAACCTCCTCAATGCCAGTGACGTCAGTGCTTCGGGAACGGTCATTTTCGGAGGGATGGCCCAGGGGTTCTGGATGACAGTGCTACTGATGGCAACTCTCCTCATCATGAAGGTGGTTGCCACCGCTTCAACCAACGGCGCCGGAGGCGTGGGAGGTATAGTGGCACCGGTGCTCTTCACCGGAGGTGTGGCAGGGTATTTTTTCAGCAGCCTCATGAACCACCTCTTCGGGCTCTCGCTGGCCGGAAGCAGTTTCACGCTTACGGCCATGGCAGGAGTCTTCGCCTCAGTCCTCCATGCCCCGCTGACTGCCATCTTCCTCATTGCCGAGATAACTGAGGGATACGGTCTTCTCATTCCTCTGATCATTACATCCACTGTGGGCTTCATAACTGCCAGAACCTTCCAGAAACATTCAATATATAATGAGCAGCTTGCTGCCAGCGGGGAGCTGATAACCCATGACAAGGATAAAGCTGTGATGACGCTGCTCGACTGGTCAAGGGAGGTGGAAAAGGATCTCCTGACGGTTAATCCGGATGGTAACCTCGGTGACCTGGTAAAACAGATCTCCAGGTCAAACAGGAACCTCTTCCCGGTAGTGGATGAATTCAATATCCTCGAGGGAGTGGTGCTGCTTGACGATGTGCGCGACAAGATGTTCAATACTGATCTCTATGAAAAGCTGAGCATCAGGGATCTGATGACCATACCTCCTTCATACATTGATATAAGCGAGAGGGGAGATGTTGTCCTTGACACATTTGAACGTACCGGAGCCTGGAACCTTCCGGTGCTTGATAAAGGCCAGTACGTTGGCTTCATATCAAAGTCGAGGATTTTCTCTGCCTATCGGGAACTGCTCAGACAGTTCTCAGAGGAGTGATGCCCTATCTCTCCGGAGCCTGTTTCCAGGTCAACCCCTGGTTGTTGATTAAGATCAGCCCTTCCCCTGATGATGAGGGGAGAGAGGCTTCATAACCTGACATTGTGATCAATATCTCCGGTACACCATTGGCTGGAGTATAGCCATATTCATAAAGTGACCGGGTATCGCCGGCGTAGGATCTTCTGACTTCGGAGAAGGCCCTCTGGGCATAATAAANNCGTAGAAGGCCCTCTGGGCATAATAGAGCTTTCTCAGTTCCCATTTTACCTCTTCATCCGGATCGCCGGCAAACACCGCAGGTTCACGGGTGCCGTCCCCGGTGCTGAACTGCACAAAGCCCCACATCTCCGGGTAATGAATGTTGATCAGACCCTGGGGTGACCATAGCCAGTTGAATTCTGGCAATGGCTTGCCGGTGGCGGGGTCCGTTTCCTTAATGTACCTGCCGCCTTCCACCCTGGTCTTCCAGTTAACCCGCGAGAAGTTCACCCTCCATTGAGTACCCTCCTCAGGAATGTTCCCCCATTCCTTAAGCACCTCAAACGGGAACGCCAGCTCCACCGTCCACCTGTCATCAATATCTGACGGGTCATTGATGGTGCCATAGATCCTGACAGCCGACTTCAGCCCGGTGATGTCCCATGCGTCAATTACCTGCCCGAAATCCCTGTAGGGCCTCGTCAGAAGGAGATCCCATACGGTGTTGAAGGCATTCATCTCGTACTCGTAATATCCGTGGGTGTCACCGTCAGGATCAATGAACACCTCAAAGTCGTTGTCGTAATAGATAATCGTGTCACGCTGCCTGAGAGTGGCCCATATGTTAGGTTCCTTCAGCTCTGCAGCTACATACAGGTAAGTGTCATCCCACATCATCTTCATCCTTGTATCATGAAGGGGAGCGGGTCTGGCTTCGCCTTCGATATCGGTGAACAGACAGCTCCAGGGAGCCCGTGACCATTCATCGTCATCGAGGTTCCCGTCAATGACCACCGACGGGGCCCTGTAACAGACGTAATGCTCCGGGTCAAAGTTAATGGCCGGTACCGGTATCTTTGCCGGGATGAAACCGGATGCGAATCTAACGGGGCTCTTTTCATTCGTGCATGAAGCAAGAAGGATGCATGCCAGGGCAAAAATCATACTCTTTCTCATAAAGCTAAAATAGCAAAAAGTGCGTCATGAATAAAATTAATATTTAAATGTATATTTGCTCCTGACCCCTCCGTGAAAGCACTTTTAGCGGATAAAGATTGTTTAACGAATTGACTGGTACTATGGAAAAAGACAAAGCAATATTTGACCTGATTGAGCGCGAACGCATACGGCAGACCGACGGAATTGAACTGATAGCATCCGAAAACTATGTTAGTCCACAGGTGCTTGAAGCTATGGGTTCAGTACTCACCAACAAGTATGCAGAGGGGTATCCGGGAGCAAGATACTATGGTGGTTGCGAGGTTGTTGATGAGGTGGAGCAGCTTGCCATTGACAGGCTCAAACAGCTATTCAATGCCGCTTACGCCAATGTCCAGCCTCACTCCGGGGCCCAGGCCAACATGGCTGTCTTTCTTACAATTCTCAAACCGGGTGATACATTTCTCGGGCTTGATCTGTCGCACGGAGGACATCTCTCTCACGGCTCACCGGTAAACTCCTCTGGTATCCTCTACAGGCCGGTATCATATGGTGTCAGAGAGGAGACAGGAAGGGTTGACTATGACATGATGGAGGAGGTGGCTCTCAGGGAGAAGCCTAAACTTATCGTGGGCGGTGCTTCGGCATACTCAAGAGAGTGGGATTATGCAAGGATGCGCGCCATCGCGGACAAAATAGGAGCAATGCTTATGATTGACATGGCCCACCCTGCAGGGCTGATAGCTGCTGGATTGCTGGATAATCCGCTGAAGTATGCACACATAGTTACTTCTACGACACATAAGACTCTCAGGGGCCCCCGCGGGGGTATCATCCTCATGGGCAGCGACTTCCCAAATCCCTGGGGAGTGACCACCCCAAAAGGAGAGGTCAAGATGATGTCAGCTATGCTCAACTCGGCAGTATTCCCCGGAATACAGGGCGGGCCGCTGGAACATGTCATTGCTTCCAAGGCAGTCTCATTCGGTGAGGCGCTCACCCCTGAGTTCCGGACCTATCAGCAGCATGTGCAAAGGAATGCCGCGGTGATGGCCGAGGCGTTCATGGAACTGGGCTATAAGGTGATCTCAGGCGGGACAGACAACCACTCAATGCTCATCGATCTCAGAACCCGTTTCCCGGAAATATCCGGAAAGAAGGTGGAGAATACACTGGTGAAGGCCCATATTACCGTAAACAAGAATATGGTACCGTTTGACTCACGCTCTCCCTTCCTGACATCGGGAATCAGGGTTGGTACACCGGCCGTCACCACCCGCGGACTTAAGGAGGGCGATATGAAGCAGATTGTACAGTTGCTTGATGAGGTACTGGTCAATATTGAGAATGAGGCAGCCATCACCTCCGTAGGCGGGCGAGTGGTAAAAATGATGAAAGATTACCCGCTGTTTGCCATGTAGGTTATTTTCAATTCATTTTGTACTTTTGCAGATATGGAGAAAGTTAAGCCTGAAACCGATAGTCTGGTTTTTGTTGTAGATGATGACCCCGTGATCACCAGCCTGGTCTCAGCAAGGCTTGAGACCTCAGGATACAGGGTCAGGACATTCGCTTATGGGGAGGATTGTATTGCAGCACTGAATGAGAATCCTGACCTTATCATTCTCGATTTCTATTTCCTGAAGCAGGGCGAAGTACCCATGAACGGGATGGCGGCCTATGATGAGATAAGCAGGCTGGCTCCCGAGGTTCCGGTGATCATGCTCTCTGCACAGGAGAAAGGTGAGGTAGTGCTTGAGTTTGCCCGTAAGGGCATCGCTGATTATGTGATAAAGGATACAGAACTGATAGATAACCTCCAGATGGCCGTCAAGGATCTCCTTGAAAGATAATACCCTCCCTTTATGGAATGGTATATGTACCTGGCTGTCATAGCCGCCGGCCTTTTCGCAGGATTCGTCAACACACTGGCCGGCAGCGGATCGCTAATAACCCTCCCCCTGCTTATGTTCCTTGGCCTGCCCGCCAACATTGCCAACGGCACTAACCGGATAGGTGTGTTTGTTCAGAGCCTGGTCAGCAGCCTTAGTTTCAGGAAGCAGAAACTCTATACGGCACGGGAGGGTCTTTGGATGACAATACCCGCAGTTGCCGGATCACTCCTGGGCTCCATGCTTGCAATCCATATCAATGAGCGCATGATGGAGCTCCTTATTGGCGGACTGCTTATATTCATGTTCTTCGTAATTCTCCACAAACCAGAAGAGTGGGTCCGTAATCATGCTGTTTCAATCACTACGAGGCGAAGATGGTGGGTCTCGGTAATATTCTTTTTTATTGGTATTTACGGCGGATTTATCCAGGCAGGCGTAGGATTCTTTCTGCTGGCAGCGTTGGTGCTGGGTGCCGGGATGGGGCTGACAAAATCCAATGCTCACAAGGTGCTCATTGTGGCGGCCATGACTGCCATTGCCCTGACGGTTTTTATTATCAGCGGACAGGTAAATTACCTATACGGTATTGTACTGGCCGTGGGTCAGGGGGTGGGAGCGTGGCTGGCGTCCAGGGTAGCCGTCAGCTGGGGTCCGAAGGTTGTGCGGGTAATCCTGCTGGTGGCAATAATGGCATCAGCGCTTAAACTGACCGGCGCACTGGACATGCTGATAAGGGTATTCTGAAGCTTTCATGGCATAGGCACGCAGGGTGCCGGGAGTAGTCCTGCGGATCTCCAGGCTGCTATACAGTCTTTTCTGCTTTATCTGAGCTTGAAGTTATAGGTGATAGTGCCTTTCTGTATCACCGGAGCATTCTGATTGCTGTCAAACTTTGCCTTCAATGCGGCTTCACGAGCCACCCTCAGAAGGTACTCATCGAGTGTTGTTGAACCCTGGACCCCTGCCACGGCTTTGGTAACCGTACCGTTGCGGTCAACCGTTACCTCCACCACTACCAGGCCCTCATTCTGGATATCATATTTTGGGAGAGGTAGCGATTGGTGCTTTCTGCCTCCCAGGTTATATGAGATGTTGCTGTTTCCCGCGCCACCGCCGGGGCCGTAGGTGCGCACCCCCTCGGTGCCTGACTCAACACCCTGATTACCCTGACCGCCTGCCACACCCTCACTCTGGCCGGTGGTGCCTGTATTGGCTTTGTTGCTAAGCGCACCACTTACCCTGGCCTTGGTCCGATCAATCTGTCGCTGCTCCTCTTCCCTCTTAAGCCTCTCGGCTGTCTCCTGCTCAACCCTCCTTCTCTCAGCCTCGGCCTCCTCACGTCTCTTAAGCTCAGCGGCACGAGCTTCAGCCTGCTTCCTGAGCTCTTCCGGGCTCGGCTCCTTCTTCTTAACCTCAACAGCCTCCTCAAAATCCTGCGTCAGCAGCGCCTCTTCACCTCCGTCTTCACCGGCAGAGGGCGGGGGTGGCGGCGGAGTAGCGGGCTCCGGTGCCGGCTCAAACAACCCGTCACCGGTCTCGTCAAAACCAAAATTGACTAGCAGACCCTCTTCAGTCGGCTCAGGGATCTCAACCTTGAATGTTATTAAAATAATAAGTAGAGCAAGCAGTAAGTGTATCACGGCACTGATGGCCAGACCCTGCTTCCTTTCCTTTGTGAGAGGCTCCCTTTCGCTATTTTGGAGTTGTGGCAAGTATAAGCTTATACTGGTTCCTGGCTGCAATATTCATTATGTTAACTACATACTCTACAGGAACGCTCCTGTCAGCATGTACAGAGACATATATCTCAGGATTGCTTCCAACCTTTGACTGCAGAGCAGCCTCGAGGTTTTCAAGTTGTATAGGCTGATCTTCAACATAATACTGAAGATCCTTTGTGATTGAGACAGTGGTCATCGGACGTGCCGAGGTCTGTGTCGCACCCTTTGGCAACAACAGCTTCAGGGCTGTCGGATGCACCAGGGTTGAGGTCAGCATGAAAAACAACAGAAGCAGGAAGACAATATCAGACATGCCTGCATTGCTGAAGTTTATACTAACCTTATTTTTTGAAGTGATTGCCATCGGAAACTATTTTACAGGTTCGTTAAGGATATCAAGGAACTCGGTGGAGGTGGTCTCCAGCTGGAATACCACATTTTCAACCTTGACCACAAGAACGTTGTATCCGAAATAGGCAAGTATACCCAGAATCAGACCGCCGACGGTGGTGATGAGAGCTGTGTATATGCCGCCGCTGAGGACGCCAATGTCAAGGCTGTTGCCTGCCAGCGACATCTCATAGAAGGCCTGCACCATCCCGATGACCGTTCCGAAGAAGCCCAGCAGAGGTGCCGCCCCTGCGATGGTGGCCAGCGTCGGGAATCTCTTCTCAAGCTTATGGATCTCAAGCCTTCCCACATTCTCAATGGCGGAGTTGACATCTGCAAGCGGCCTTCCGAGACGGGTGATGCCCTTCTCTACCATACGCGCCTGGGGCGAATTCGTTTTTCTGCAGAGCTGCAGAGCCGCATCAACCTTACCTTCATACATGTAATCCTTGATACGGTTCATGAAGTTCGCATCAATCTTCGTAGCCTTAGTGATGACAAGGTACCTCTCGACAAAAATGTACAATGCAACAAATGAGAGAAGAGTGATGATGATCATCACCCAGCCTCCGGCCATGTAAAGATCAGCCAGTGACATCGTTGCCTCTTCGCCGGCCGGTGTGGCCGCAGTACCCTGTAATAAAATGTTAGCTAATATCATTGTCCTCGGTTTAATTGTTAACTGTTTGACTTTCTATTTTATATCAACGCGCGAATATATTAAAAAACGGACAAACTGTCGCCGGATTATACAGATGTTCATAAATAGAGCTGTTGTTGAAAAGTTATTTTTCCTTCGTCTCATCACCTGCCGTTTTCTTCCTTTTACGCTCTTCCGGCCGGATGAACAGACCCTTGAGTGTATCGAAATCGCGCCTGTAAAAGATTCCCACACCCTGTGTGTAGGGATGTACCTGGTAATACAGGTTGTTATTAGATCTGTTGAAGACCTTGAAGCGCAGCATGTCAGTGAGCTTGACCTCAATGGTGAATTCCCCGATGATGGCGCTGGCATTGGTGTTCAGCTGGTTGCCGCCTACGTCCACATTACCGTTAAGAGTAACCTTGTCATTCAGTAGCTGGGTTGACAGAGCGACCTCCACCTCCTGGTCCGTAATTTCATTTCCGGGCCGGTAGTTGAACCCTATGTCAAAGTCGTTGCTTATCTGCGACAGCCAGTTGCTCAGCTGGTTTGAGAGCATCTCCGTGGTGGTTGTAACGCCGAGAATCCCCGCCCCCTGAGTATCACTTTGTGACACCTGGCTTCCTGAGCCCGACCCCGATCCGCTGTACAATGCCGGGTCAGGGTAAAAACTGTTCATTACCAGCAGGTAGAGGAACTGCCTGCTGAGCTTCTCATCGGTGTCGGTGGCCATTCTCAGGTACTCCCTCGTCCGCTCGTCTGCCGTTGGCAACAGTATTTCAAACCTGATTGACGGATTTAGAAGCTTGTCGTCGAGATTGAGTACGCATTCAACGGGAAGCCGCTCCTGAAGCTCCGGAAATTCCTCCTTATTATATATGTCCGATAGTGATGCCTTGGTCCGGTACAGGGCTCTGATGTTAATGCTGGCATCCTCTATAGGACCATTCCATGAGATGGTCCCGCCATTCTCCACCGTGAAACGCTTGTTGAGGATGTTACCCAGTGTAAAGAGGTAATCG
This sequence comes from Bacteroidales bacterium UBA1458, assembly GCA_002325785.1. Lineage (GTDB taxonomy): Bacteria > Bacteroidota > Bacteroidia > Bacteroidales > VadinHA17 > SR-FBR-E99. The sequence goes on from DCSU01000007.1 coordinate 30,159, forward strand.
CCGCTCCTGATGATGTAATCACCCGCCATACGAACATCGCCGCGTGAACTGAGGCTTATGTTCACCTTTCCCTCTCCCTTGCCCCTTATCACGCCGCCTGTGGTTGCGTCGAGTATCAGCTGCACCTCAGCTTCCGGGGTGATGTCCAGGTCAAAATTTAGTTCAATATTGCTTCTCTGATTCGTTTCAACGAACTGGTTGTCCGTTTCACTGACCTCCTTCTTTTCCCTGGCCGGATCAATGAAAATTATATAGGGGTAGTCACTCACACTGGATGAGGAGTTCAGGGGAACGTAGAACTCAGTTTTGGCCGCCGTCCTTGCCGAGATATTAAAAACAAGCTTCTTGTCATTCCCTCTTATGCCAGCATAACCTGATGCATAGGCAGTCCCATAGAAGCTGTCGCTGTCCTTGGGTTTGGTATTCATGACCAGCATCTTGTTCATGTTAATGTCGAAATTGATGCCCATCTCCTTGAATGACTTGTGTGAAAGCGTCCCGTTTACAGTTCCCTGGTTTTTGTAGTCATCATAGATCCTGATGTCCCTGAATTCAATGCCCTGAGGAGTGAACCGTACACTGTCCGAGAAACTGTACCTGGTCTGAAGAAAATTGATCTTCAATGATGCATCGCGGGCCATCACCGAACCGCTCAGCATGAGTTGTTTCAGCTGTCCCCGGATCCTCACTTTACCGGACGCTACACCGTTAAGGTCAGAGGCAAATGCTTTGACGAAGGGATTAAGGATGCTTAGCGGCATTGAGGATGTGTTGGCAGTGATATCGGCAGTCTTTGATGCTGGAACATAACTGCCGCTTATTTCAAAGAAGCGGCTGCCCTCAAAATCATTGAAGACGTTTATCTGAGCAACCTTTTTCCTGGGATCCCATTCACTCACGACGGTCAGAAGGCCATACCTGTTATTGTTAAGCGTGAAGTCCGTGACACTGATATTGCTCTCGAAGAGCAGATCGTTATATACATCTGACAGTGTGACATTTCCTTTCATTATCCCGCCGACCTGCATTCCGGATGAACCTTCCTTGCTCCCCGGTTTCTTCTTCTGCATGCTGTTGAGGTATGACAGGTTTAGTCCTTCAAAGCTCAGGTTGAGTTTCTCTTCAGCAGCCGATGAGAGCCAGCCGTCAAGTCTTATGTAATTTTTCCGGCTGGTAACCAGAATGTTGTCAAACCAGATGCTTGTTGAGTCCAGGACTATGCGGGCAGGACTGATTGTCCACGGTGCGCTTCTGACAGTAAATCCGGAAGGAAGGATCCCAACTGTAAGAACTGACCTTTTTAGTTCGTTCAGGCTGAAGAAGCCCCTGGCATTCAATTCACCAATTGTCCTACCCTCGTCATTGTTATCCCACGAGATACCGAGATCAATCGTGTCGGTGTTGCTGGCAGCCCCTATGCTGAAATTACCCAGTACAGACTTGTCGGGGAGCATGAGGGAGTCCGCAATAAGATCAACAGACATCTTTCCCCTGTTCACTGATCCGGAAAGACTCATCTTTCCCAGCCATAAGCCTGAATATGTTATTGCATCGGACATCATCTCAACTGAGAGCTCTGACCGGTCAGACATGAATCGTCCCGTAACAGTGCTGCCTTCGGAGATTGTTAACCCCGTCGCCAGGAATTCATTCAGCTTGTCAATCTTTTTGATTCGTGCATTAAAAGTGAACATCGCCTCTGCCTTTTCCTTGTTCCTGACTGCCACAGGTGGTTTGAACCTTGATGGAAAAAGCGTCGCGAGCATTGTCTTTACCGTTAACCCAATTGCCTCAGGAGTATAGGTGCCTCTTACCTCCGCATCGGCGAAGTCAGATTTGAGGGTAAGAAATGGTTCCCCGTTTTCCTTGCCTGAGATGACGAGGAAATCGTAGATGCTCAGCGTGCCGTTGGAATTCTGAAGCGTTGAATTGATCAGCCTCATATCACCCTTTAGATTATCCGTCCTGTTCCCCTTGAAGGAAGCAGTGAGCAGGGCAGAGACCGTGAAGATCGAATCGCCCTTGATAAGGTTGAGCCTGTGAAGGTCGGCATGGGCAAGGTTCATCGTGAAATCAAACTCCGGCATGCTCTTCTCAAGATCAAACCTCCCCATGAGGTCCATCCTTATGTTCCTGTCGCTTACCTTAACGGTGCCATCCCAGATACTGTCAGCATAGGTTCCGGCCACTGAAATATTCCGGTACAGGTAGTCATTGACTTCCACACTGTCAATAATACCGGTTATGCTGGCAGTGAGGTGTTTGAACGACTGCATGGATCCCTCGATGTCAGCATGCATCCAGAGACCCCCGAACATCTTATCGTTCCTGGTTACATAACCTAGATCCACATCGCTGGTCCTGAGGAATCCCTTGAACCCAAAAGTATTCCTGCCTTCCGGTCTGAGTGAAAGGTCAGTGGAGAATGTGCCTCTCTCAGTGGTCAGGGTTCCGAATGATACAAAATCGGTGGTGAAACCGGTAAAGCTGCCCTGGTAGGATATGATCCCCATGTCATGCGCTATCACAGGGAGCCTGAGTGGTTTTTTCCCAGGTATCGAGAACTTCTCGATATCCCCGGCGCTGGTTCTCATGTCAGTGAAATCAATGAACAGATAGCTGTCGCCGATTTCAGGCAGGCCTGAGATGTCAAAGTCGAACCTGAGCCTGGTATCGGCCGCATAATCAATCCTGATGTTCCGTCCTTTCATCTCTGCCACCGTGCCGCTGATCCTGCCTGAGAGTGAGATGGTTTCACCTATGCCTGCCAGGGGTCTGACGAAGTAGGTCAGATCTGAAGCGTCAATAATTGAGTTATTGAACAGTATGTCCATTTTCACCCTGTTCATGAAATCAGACCAGGATGCTGTATCCTGGGGCATCAGCAGGATTTTTTCGGCCGAGATGGCGCTGGAGTCAGTAAGTAATTCCAGCTCCCTGAATGATAGTACTTCAGGGGCAATAGCTACATTCATGTCCAGGCTTTGGCTGGTAAAGCCTCCCGACTCTTTGAAGGCCAGTTCCCTGATGACCATGCTGACGGAGTCAGGTATGATTCTCAAATCCCTTATCCGTCCATTAATGCCGGATAGCTTCATGTTCCTGAGGTTGACACTGCCCGGAATGATGCTTGCAGTATCCGCCATGTCGGCAAGAATGAAAGCCCCGTTATTTATGTCGATATCAGTGAAACTTATGTCGATGCTTCTTGTAGTGTCCTTCACGGCGCCTCCATGCAGGCTTTTTAGATACTGTGTCAGGTTCATGATACCTGCAGTGTCCCTGACCATCCTGAAATCGGGTTCGTAGAGACGGGCCCTTCCAAACCTGAAGGTCATCGCCGATGGCCTTATCTGCCGGATTTTCAGATCTATCCTTTTTACAGCCAGCAGAGTATCACCTCTCTGGTCCTCAAACAGTAGATCCTCAAGCACAATCTTTCGGAACATGCTGTAGCTTACCTTGCCGATGATTATCTCAGCCCCGGTTTTCTTGGCGATGGCCTGTGTGAGGCTGTTCACCGTAAAGGTCTGAATGGCAGGAGCCTGAAGCAATAGAAACAAGATAGCCGGCACCACAATCAGTACCGCTGCTATGATAAGAAGGACCCTTACGATTTTTTTAATAATTTTGGCCATTAATGATGGAGTTCCCGCCGCATGCGAAGGTAATAAAAAAGAGTGATACAAAAATGACGCCAGACATTACGATCCTTGCGATAGAATCATCCTGTGACGACACTTCGGCTGCGGTTATCAGCAACGGGTATGTCCTCTCAAACCTGATAGCAAATCAGGCTGTCCATAAGGCTTTTGGCGGTGTTGTTCCTGAACTGGCATCAAGGGCACACCAGGCAAACATCGTCCCGGTAGTTGACCAGGCGCTGTCCGCAGCCGGGAAGAGAGCCGACGAGATCAGCGCCGTAGCTTTTACCCGAGGCCCTGGCCTGCTGGGGTCACTCCTTGTGGGCACATCATTTGCCAAGGGATTTGCTCTGGCTCTCAATATTCCGCTGATTGAAGTTAACCATCTCCAGGCTCATGTCATGTCCCACTTCGCCATGGAACAGGGGAGAGATAACCGCATTCCACGCTTTCCATTCCTATGCCTGCTGGTCTCGGGAGGACATACACAACTCATTGTCATGCATGATCACTTCACTATGGAACTAATCGGCAATACCATTGATGATGCTGCCGGAGAGGCTTTCGACAAGTGCGCAAAGGTGATGGGACTCCCATATCCCGGGGGACCGGTGATTGACCGGCTGGCTGCCGATGGCAACAGTGAGGCATTCCGGTTTGCCAAACCTAAAATCCAGGGGCTGAACTTCAGCTTCTCCGGGCTCAAGACCAGCTTCCTCTATTTTTTACGTGACAGGGTGGCGGAGGAGCCGGAGTTCATTGCGAAAAACCTTAATGATCTTGCCGCCTCACTGCAGCAGACTATAATAGATGTACTTATTGGAAAGCTGCTTCGCGCCTCCAAAGAGACCGGCATTACTGAAATAGGCATTGCCGGAGGTGTCTCTGCAAATTCCGGCCTCAGGCAGGCGGCCGTGAGAGAGGCACAGAAACGCAGTTGGAACATCTACCTGCCCGAGTTCAGGTACACCACTGACAACGCGGCAATGATCGGCATAACCGGCTATTATAAATACCTGAGGAAAGAGTTCACTGATCACAGCGTGACACCAATGGCACGCATCGATTTTTGATTGCCGGAAGTGACCTGTCAGCCAAGATCAGATGGTCCCCTGCCGGAAGTGACCTGTCAGCCGTGATAGAAGGCTTCCCTGCCGGGAAAATGAAAACGCTGCCGGGCAATCTTCTCCGGATAGAGAAAGTATTCAATATCTGCTTCAGCGCACTGTTTCCCGTCACCGTCATAGAGCCTGCACTTATAGAGCCCGCTCTTTTCCTTAAGCAGAATGAGCTCCGCCTCAATACGCACTGTCCCCTTGCTGATATAGACGGGCTTCAGGTACCTGACGGTCAATGAGGAGGTCACTCCTGAGGTGCCTGCCGTAACATAGATACACCAGGCACCCACTTCGTCAAGAAGAGTTGCAATAATCCCGCCATGAAGCACATTAATATACCCCTGGAAATGCGGCAATGGCTCCCATGATGCAAAAAGCTTCCCATCCTCCTCCTCAAAGGTGAGTTTCAACCCTGCAGGATTGGTGGAACTGCATCCGAAACACTGGTTCTTATCCGCATCAAACGGATTCCTGATTTTTATTCTCTCTGACAAATTTGCTATGCTTTTTTCTCTTTTGCTGGGCTACCCAAGCGCTGAGGTATAGGAACGAAATCACCAGGTAAACCACTCCAATGATGAGAGTGACCAGTGCCAGCGACGGGGAGGGTTCCTCCCTGGGAGTGAAGGCCGTTCTCATACGGTAGCTGTACCCGAAAATAGTCATGAAGATGACGGTGACAGCCAGCGCCAGGCCCAGAAAAACCATCGTTCCGTCAATGACTGTAGTACTCTTGTAAATCGGACTCTTTTTAAAGGCCGAGTAGGTTGTCTTTGCATATGCTTCAGCCCTCTTTCTTGCCTCCGCCTGCCTGTAGTTAACCCACGCCCGGTAATTACTCTCTGCTTCTTCCCGGGTAATGTTCCTGCTGTGAGGATGACTGGTCAGGTACTCATATGCCTCAGTAATCTGCATAAACATCTCCGGGGCTCCCTCCGAATGATTGCGGTCAGGATGATACTCCATGGCCTTGCTGCGGTAAGCTTTCCTTATCTCATCATCGGGGGCACCCTGCCTAACCCCAAGTATATTATAATAATCGCGGAGATTCATGTTCCTGAAAAGGTTCACTAATTAAGAGCTTTTTTTTCACCATGGAATACCGGAGTAGGTTGTTTTTTCGTTCTTTCTTATAAATTTGTAATTTAAATTGATTCTAAATAACCCTCTCGATGGATAGTTCCCGAATTCTGTTAGCCTTTGGCCTGACCCTTTTTGCAGGACTTGCCACCGGGATCGGGGGATTGATTGCTTTCTTCGCAAAGCGAACCAAGACCAGCTTTCTTGCCTTTTCGCTTGGATTCTCAGCCGGGGTGATGATTTTTATCTCATTTACCGAGATCCTTACCGAATCAGGTGAGATAATGCGTCTCTATTACAGCCATGACAAAGCATCATGGCTTACCTTCATCTCGTTCATTGTCGGAATAGCGCTGTCGGCTGCTATTGACAAGATACTCCCGGCAGAGGGCAACCCTCATGAACTTAAGAGAGTGGAGCAGATGCATCCTGAGAACAGGGACCCTGACAAACCGGAGTGCCAGGGAAGGAAGCAGCGTCGAGGCTGGTCTGGCGCCAGAGATCAGAAGTTAATGAGGTTAGGCGTTTTCACCGCCATTGCCCTCGGAATTCACAACTTTCCCGAGGGGATAGCCACATTCATGTCAGCTATAAATGATGTTGCCGTAGGCATAAGTATTGCCGTTGCCATTGCCATCCACAATATTCCTGAGGGCATAGCTGTCTCGGTCCCCGTTTATTATGCCACAGGATCCAGGAAGAAAGCATTGATATGGTCCGTGATGTCGGGCTTCTCAGAACCCGTCGGGGCCGTTGCAGGATATTTCATCCTGACCCTTTTTAAGAGCGGTGTAAGCCTTGGATTTGTCTTCGGTATCGTCGCCGGAATAATGGTCTACATCTCATTTGACGAGCTCCTGCCGGCAGCACACAAGTACGGTAAGCACCATGTTGCCATCTACGGCCTCATCAGCGGGATGATCGTGATAGGCCTGAGCCTTATCCTGCTGGGCTAATCATTTGATATTATCAATGCTTTATGTTTTCCACAACTTCCGGCACGTGCTTGTGCTTGAAAAGCAGTGCAAAGAGTACTGCAACTACCAGGGAGTAACCCGCAAAAGCAAACCAGATGCCCTTCCAGTCAAATGCCCCTCCCTCCAGTATGAAATACCTGTCCAGCACTATCCCGCTGATGCGGCTGCCGAGGAACGCCCCGAATCCGTTGGTCATCATCATGAAGAGCCCCTGTGCGCTGGCCCTTATCTCAGGCTTGCTCTGCGTCTCAACAAAGAGTGACCCGGAAATGTTGAAGAAATCAAAGGCCATACCGTAGATGATACATGACAGAATTATCATCCAGAGTCCCTCAGCCGGGTTGCCCAGGCCGAAGAGCCCGAAACGGAAGACCCACGCAACCATGCTGATCAGCATTACCTTCTTTATCCCGAACCTCTTCAGAAAGAAGGGTATAGTAAGAATGAACAGGGTCTCTGATATCTGCGACACAGACATTATAATTGCGGGGTATCTGACTGCAATCAGGTCTTTGTAGGCCGGAACTTTGGCAAAGTCGTGAAGAAATGTGTCCCCATAGGCATTGGTGAGCTGAAGCGCAGCGCCTAGCAGCATGGCAAAAATAAAGAAGAGCGCCATCTTGCTGCTTTTGAAAAGCTTGAATGCATTCAGGCCAAGCTCCTCAACGAGATTCTTCTTGTGCCCTCTTGCAAGCGGCGGGCACTTAGGCAGGGTAAATGCATAGATGCCCAGTCCAAGCGATGCTCCGGCTGCAACATAAAACTGCAGGGAAGAGGTCTCGAAGCCGAGAAGGCTTACAACCCATAACGCCACTATGAAGCCAACAGTACCCCACACCCTTACCGGGGGATAATCCTTGATAATATCCAGGCCGTTGTTTTTCATCGAGCTGTATGCGACAGTTATTGCCAGTGCCAGAGTGGGCATGTAGAACATCATTGTGAGCAGCAGAACCCAGAAGAAGGTGTCTGGATTGTCAATTGTGGGGATGATCAAAAGGAGTACAGCCCCCAGGATGTGGAAGATTCCGTAAAGTTTCTCGGCATTGATCCACCTGTCAGCAATGATGCCCGCTATGGCCGGCATGAACAGCGATGCCAGACCCATGGTGGAAAAGATGGCTCCGAAATCAGTCCCCGACCAGTTCTTCGTCTGAAACCAGTATGCTCCAATTGTTAACAGCCACGATCCCCAGATGAAGAA
>DCSU01000013.1:0-3736 GCA_002325785.1 Bacteroidales bacterium UBA1458
TAACTTGTTTATATGTGTAGGAAAGGTGTGCATATTTGGTGAAAATGGGAGTTATTGTGGTGGTGGGGGTGATTGATATATCACGTGAGAATTGTGGGTTCAGATGAACGTGACCTGAATTTTCTGGTGGATCACTTAAACCCAAGAACGACCAGGTAAGCACAGTGATCAGAGGCTACCGAATCCTGAATGACTTCCGTGGAGATAACCCGCCACCGGCCAGCCGGCCGGAACATCACATAATCAATCTTTTTGGTGGGATCGCTGGAAGGGTAGGTGGGAGCAGGGGTATCCCTGTCGTAGGAGGCACCCCAAGACTTCTCAAGAATCCCGATGGGAATGCTCCCTGGAATGGCATTCAGATCCCCAGCCAAAATAGAGGGATACCGGCCCTGACCAAAAACATCATTTATCACCTTAACCTGCAGTATCCTGTCGGTATCATCACCTGTGTGATCAAGATGAGTGCCGATAAATCCTATAGTGTCACCCGATGGTAATAACGTGACAACCTCTAATGCCGTCCGGGGCTCACGATCTTCTGAAAAAGGAAGGGGAACATTTCTTGTGGTTATAAAACTGCGTTTCGACAGAATCGCTTCTCCATACTCGCCACCATCATAATCCATCGCCCTCGCAAAAATTGGTACCATCTTGAGCCTCCAACCCAACTCAGTGGCTAAATCGTAACCTCTTGCCCTTTTTGTGAGGAAGTCAACTTCCTGAAGTGCGACCAGATCAGGATCAGCATTGCGAATAATATTGGCAATGTAATCTACGTCAAAATCACCTTTCATCGTCGCCCCATGATATATGTTGAAGGTGAGTACTCTCAAAATTTTTAAGTTGTCTTCAATCCCCTGAGTCCAGCCTGGAGAACTGATAACAAAAAGAACCAGAATAATCTTTAACTTGAGTTTCATTATATGATTGTAGTTCTTACTCTATTAAACTATTTTAATATGATTCAGTAATGGTTTTTACAAATTGTTGAATTCCTTGTGATTCGTCGTTGTTAATGTTTCAGAGTTCAGTTGAGTTGATGCCTTTGTAATCTAAGCTAACCGCTTTCTGGGGCACTACTGAAATATATATATTTTTCATAATTTCTACCGGATTGAAACAGATTCATTAAAAAGGATATCTTTTATAGAGAATCTTTATTGAAAAATTAATACTCGTTCCGATAATAACTCCTTATCCTGGTTTGATTTGGTATGGTTTGGTCAACCCTGCGCTTCTCTGCTCCGCTATGGTTAGTATAGATCTGTATTGCAATATTGTGTACCGGACTGGTCTGATATTGGCTTATCCGGCCCGCTCTGGTTTCAATATCTCCCGGATATTTACCATCCTACGGCGTCAGACTGGAGAAGATTATCAATACTGTGCCAGATGCTCCAATGACAACTCCTTTCCCTATGAAGATAAACAGTATCACCTGGAAAGTCACAAGCCCAACCAGGGCCAGAAGTACAGATCTGACCCATCCGTACCGCTGAACCTTCCTGATGCCTATCGTGAAGCGTTCGGTGCCGAAAATCGGTTACAAAACTTTTTAAATTACGGCCTGGAATGAGGGTGCTATAAATCATCAAAGGGTGTGCGGATCTTCTGAATGCTCTTCTCGGTGACATGNNGCTCTTATGCCCTAACAACTCCTGAATGTACCGCAAATCCGTACCAGCCTCCAACAGATGGGTGGCATAGGAGTGACGCAAACCGTGAAGAGTGATCTTTTTCTTGATCTCCGCCCTCTGACATGCCATTGTAAATACCTTCTCCACACTCGTCGCACTGTACCGGTCGCCTTGACGCTGACCCTCAAAAAGATACAGAACCGGACGATAACGCTCCAGATAGTTGTCTACCATCTTAACGAGCTTCGCCGAGACAGGCACGATACGATCCTTAAAGCCTTTCGACTGCCGGACAGTTAATAGCATACGGTCACGGTCAATGTCGTCCGGTTCAAGCATGATGACCTCACTGCGCCTCAGCCCGCATCCGTAAATAATACTCAGCATGACCCTGTGCTTTTCATTCGTCGGCGCTTCAAGAATCCTTTTGACCTCCTCCTTGCTCAGCACATTGGGAAGCTTATGTCGGGCGCGGGGACGGGTGAAGGTACCAGGATCAATCTTCTCATGGCATATCTCCTTGTAGAATTTCTTTACGGCACTTATAAGCTGATTCTGATATGAATAGCTGAGACCCCGGGGTAATATGTACTCATTGACCATCCTGACCAGATCATTTGCTTCACATTCAGTGGCTGCCTTCGGAGATACGAATTTCAGGAATGCTTCCATCATTGTTGTATATGTCCTGACGGTGTTTGGCGAATACCTGTGCGACTCCAGCCATCCGCGATACCTTGTGAGATCGTATTCAGCCTCCTGACTTAGCCTAATGAATACTCCCACAGTGGGAATGCAGATGTCGTCAATACTTCCTGGAAACTTGCTGGTGACCCTGCCCGAAAGTGGTTGGGAAAAGTACCCTGGGGTTGTATCCGTAGAGGTTTTCGTGGGTGCTATCAGGCTGCCTGCAGCGACATTTGCATGGAAATCTGTGGAACGGGTCCCCGGGATTGTCTCCTGATAATGCCTCTGGCCTAACGTGGGGATTTTTACGCTTGCTGGTTGAGAAGATGTCTCCTGATCCGTTGCAGGGACATTATTCTCAGCTGCATCCTGCGCTCGACCGGTAAAAGTATCAAGGATAGTTCCAGGGGGAGTTACAGGTGTAGTCATCGGGATCTTGTCCGATGATCTAAGACCTGACGCAACTTCCTCTTCCGGTGATGCTGCGGGGATTTTCTCCGGTGATTGATCCCCTGACCCCTTGGTTGCAGCCGGACTCCTGTCAGTCGCCTGAATTGAATCCCTGGTAAACGGCGAATGGGATGACTGGCTAACTATAATCCTCCTTCGTCCCTGTTCGTCCCTGATGTCTCTAATCCTCTCCGCCATGTCCTTCCTTCGCAGAGCTGAACAGTCCACAAATGCGTGGCGGCTGAGCGTCTCAAGGAGTATTGTTTCGATATTTTCAACCTCAGCAACATGCCAACACTGTAAGCGATTACTCCATCTGGCATCTGGCAGTTTTTTAATAAATTCAGTAAGATCCCGGTCATACGGGAACTTGAGGGCGACACGAATTCCACTGTCGTGAACAACCCTTTCGACAATTACTGTGATCATAATATGCAGCGATTTTAGTGTTCATGTCTTTATTCCTCGGTGGGGAATGAGATATTTTAAGTGTCGAAAATATTTCCGCAGCAACGGGGAACTGCCAAAACAGGGAAAATTGGAAAAGGGTCCGTTCAGAAGAAATCTGTAAACAGTCTGGCAGAAAAACAGTTACTTCAAGATCTGTGGTAAAAATTAACAAGATTCTTTCACATGAATTACTGAACTGTTTGTCAGTACCCGGGGAACTGTAAGATTTGCGTTGCTAAATGGGAATGGGTCATTTCACAAGGAAATACTAATGTGTTTGTCACCGGGGGAACTATATAGTCAGAGTCTAAAAATGGAATATGGGACTTCTTTAAAGAATTACTGAACCGATGGTCAGCAATGTGGTTACTGCAAATCAGCATNNTAAAATTGGAAGTTGGTCCTTTCTAAAATGGGCTGGACGATGCAGCATCAGTTGAACCAGACTTGTTCATGTGTATCTGAAAGATACTGCTTTTCTAACCAGCCTCCATGGCCTACGGGACCAT
>DCSU01000013.1:3756-4857 GCA_002325785.1 Bacteroidales bacterium UBA1458
CCTGACCTCCGGGAACAGACTCACTAATCTCCGGAACCGGCCTCCCTTACCTCCGGGACCAGCCTGCCACCCCTGACTGTTGCACCAATAACTATCCCGGCACTCAACAAAACGATGTTCTTGACAATATACTGCCCCTCAAGAGTAAAAGAAATAGGGAAAATATGAAATACCTCGCGGGGAAATAAAAAAATGGGCATGAATGTTCCAAGCATCTGAAGGTATAACAAGAGCAATGTTTCCCTTAAAAAGATTTTAAATATCAGACCGATGCCAATCAACACCTCCCATGTGGCCAGCCCATACAATATAACCTTGTCACCTATTAATCCAAAGGTCATGGTACTGATTGTCCTGACAGCAATATCCTCGGCAGGACTGAGACCTTCAAAAAACTTGAGGAAACCAAACCAGAAAAATATAATCCCGATGCTCAAGCGGAGCAGCACCAAACCTTTCGCCGACATCCATCGGGTAACCGCTATATCTATTATGTGGAACTTTTCTCCTCTTAAATTCATAATTCAGTTGTTGATGTGCCAAAATACCTATATCCAATTAACACAGATAAAACACCCGGAAGAAAGTGTTGTTCATTTGTTAACACTGGAAGACAACCGAATATGTTTAAAAACTGATAAGCTCGGCCACTTGCATTTTCAGTCGAATCATGTGTCACCTGCTGAAGGGTTGACACTGCGGAGGGAATCGGAATCAGCCTCACGCATACTATCTGAGGATCCCTCTCTGAGCGACTCTGAGCTGCCTTCGCGCATCGACTCTGAACTGCTGCTACGCATATTCTCCGAGTCGCATTCACGCATGGCTACGGAATCACTCTCGCGCTGTGTCTCTGAAGAGCCATCACGGAGACTGCCGGAATCGGCTTCACGCATTGTACCGGAATCGGTCTCTCTCAATGCATCGGAATCCGCTGCTTTTTTCATTTTCGATAGGGTAAGATGAGTAAATAATGCCCAGTCTAATGACGACTCCCGACTTTTAATACACCAATTGAGGCAGTCGCAATTGCAATTATTGCCGTCTGAACCTGACTAATGGTTTTAACTCGCCTGGCAGGGAAGAGATCCGATTGTCTGA
>DCSU01000108.1 GCA_002325785.1 Bacteroidales bacterium UBA1458
CACGAAGATCACCACCGCATCATACCCCTGCGCGAGAACTACGTTATCAGAGGTAAGGTGAAACTTGAAGTATTTTATAGTATACCCGTACTTTGAGTTCAGTTCGTTGAACGACTCAATATCATATGGCTTGGCATCAAAAAAAGCAATCTTAAGTTTGTCCATCATAGCTGGTATTGTTATTGAAATAACACTGGCCGGGGCAATATGTTCTTCAGAATTTGGATTTTAATCACCGGGAGCATAAGATGCAGGGGCATCCGGAGCTACAGAAAGACCAGCCGGATACAATAACGCTGCAATCACTGACCCCTAAACCTTGAACAGAGGAATTCCTTTCAGTCCCTTCTCTTTGATGCTCTCAACTTCTGATTGCTCCAGAGGCTTGAGCTTGTCCGAGACAGCGAGTGCCTGCCTGAACAGGTTTTCATCTCCCGGAGGGATAGCCGCTGTTATGGGATGTGACAGTGTAAAGCGTAATCCCATAGTTATTTCTTCAGGAGATGTCAGAGGCTCGTACCAGCATTTGGGGTAGCCCGACCGGTCAGCACCTTCAGGCCATGGTCCTTTCGCCATTGCCTTAAGGGCCAGTATTCCCATCTTCTTCTCTTTCGCTTTTGCCATCACCCGGGGACCGAAGTTACCGGCATGCCATATAGCATAGTTGAAAGGGAAAAGTATCGTGTCAAAGTCAAACCTCTCCATCAGCGCCATGGCAGCCTCCTCCGAATGAGCGGAGAACCCTATGAACCTGATCTTCCCCTCCTGCTTTGCCTCGAGGAATGTCTCCATCGAACCTCCCGGGCCAAGAATGGTGTCAACATCTTCCAGGCTTGTAACGGCATGATGCTGATAAAGGTCGAAGTGATCAGTGCGCATGTTCTGCAGCGATTGCTCCAGCTCTTTGCGGGCCTCTACTTTTGTCCTCATTGTGGTCTTGCAGGCTAGAAAGACACTCTTCCGGTAAGGCTCCAGGGCAGGACCAAGTTTAACTTCGGCATCACCGTATGAAGGGGCGACATCAAAATAGTTGATCCCGGCATCAATTGCCATTTTGACGGCATCAGAGGCTTCGGAAGGCGTTGCGTTCATGACAACAATACCTCCAAAACCAATGACAGATAGCATCTCACCTGTCCGGCCAAGGGATCTCTTCTCAAGCTTTCCCGGGACCATTCTTCTTGCCATTCCTGAAAGATCGGATGGGAAAAGCGTGATTGCGGGAACAGCTGCTGCTGCTGAAACAATAAATTTCCTTCGTTGCATATCACTTCATTTTAAGAGGATCTTCAGCCCTGAGGTAGAATTCATTATGAAGTCTTTCGACATCATCATTGTCCTTGAGATACCTGATCAGCGCTGCAATCTGGACGGCATCTTTGGTGACAAGCAGCTCTCCAAGCCTTTTGTCAGGCTGGGCCACATCACCCGCATAGTGATTCGGGAAACGGGCATACCAACCTATGCCTGAGTAGCCGAAGGGCATCCTGTCAAGGCGTCCCTGGCTGGCTCCCGACTCCAAACCAATGGCAGAAACATCAACCAGGTCAGGGCGTATAAAATACATCATGGAGGTCTCCTCCTCGCCGGCATGACCGTCGGTGGTGGCCTTTTTGAGCGATTTGATCTCCTTGTCGAGCTCCTGGTCTGCCCCTCCCTGGAAAAGAACGACGATGTAATCCTTCCGGGCAGCAAGCTGCGACTGGCAGAAATACTGCAGGAAGTAGGTGCTGCCGCCGTGACCGTTATGGATGATTATCTTCTTCAGTCCGTTTCTCGAGAGTTCTTCGCAGGTCTCTTCCAGCATCTGCCACATGAGCTCATTGCTGTATGCTATGGTGCCTGGCTGATGCTTCGCCTCAAATATCTGTCCAACGAAGTAAGGGGGAAAGACAACTGCATACTCCATCTCCGCCGCCATGACCGCCGATGCCCTTGCCTCGTAGAGGTCCGTACCAAGAGGGAGCTGCGTGGCATGCTTTTCAATGATCCCAATCGGGATGACACAGACGCCTCCTGACAGCTCAACGGCCTTCACAAAATGGGGCGTTGTCAGCTCTTCCATCTGGCAGGGAATCCCGGCTACGGATTTTGGTTGTCCGGCCAGCGTTACGGTGAGCAGCACCAGGGTAAAAAACGTGATATTTCTTTTCATCGTTTTACGGTTTAAAAAACAATTAAAATTAACCCTTCCGCCGGACTATTCAAAAAATAAAATGAGTATGAGGGGCAGGATATTCTGGCATCTGCCAAAAAAAAAAGGAAGCTTGTCGCTTCCTTGATTTTACCTGGTCGGTCTGCAGGGACTCGAANNGCTGATGCTTGCGGTCAGCATCCTAACCCCTGACATGCAATATCAGGGCGTCAGGGCCTTGGCCCATCCGGATCCGCCAACTGGTGGACGGGAGACTCTACCATCTGATCATAAAAATGGTGCATTTCTTCCTTTTGGCTTGGGACAATTAGTACGGTAGAAGTTTCCACCTTTTCACTAAAGTTGCTAATTGACTTCGCGTTAATTTTGTAGCGGGGGAGGTAAACTTGAAACTCAGATTGTACAACGGCACAGCGTTGTGAATTGCTCTCAGATTG
>DCSU01000172.1 GCA_002325785.1 Bacteroidales bacterium UBA1458
TGATATCTATCAAATAGGCATTAGGCAGTAGTGGCGGTGTCATGCGGTCCTGTCAGAGACGAAGCGGAGATCCCGACGGAAGCGTCGGGACGGTCATGCGGTCATAATTCATTAACTAGTTGTATACCAATGATTTAACTATTGCCTATTGCCTACTGCCTACTGCCTTCAACCTGAAAGCGGCAGAACAATATCTAAAAGCAATTGTTAACCCATAGTAATACCTGAATAAAACGAAATAAGATGGAGACGAAAAGCACCACTGACATTTTAAAAGAGGCTATATTGCTCGAGCAGAGAGGCAGAGCCTTTTATTCAAACATTGCCGCCCAGACGCAGAGCGACGCTGTTAAGCGGATATTTACGATGATCGCAGAAGAGGAGGAGCAGCACATTCGCTTCCTGTCTGACCAGTACAGGCACTACCAGAAACATAATTTCTTTATGGATGTCACCTTGCAGGCCGGAACCGCTCCTGACGAGGTGGCCAGGAAGGTTCTCTCGGAGGAGATGAAGAGTCAGATCAGCGCTGCCAGCTTTGAGGCAGCAGCCATAAGTGCCTCCATGGATTTCGAGGCTAAGGCTGTGGAGCTCTATTCATCGCGTGCGGAGTCAGCTTCTGACACCAATGAAAAGGCGCTCTATAGTATGCTTGCCGAATGGGAGCGGGGACACCACAAATGGCTGATGAGGATCGACAAGGATCTGAGGGAGCAGGTATGGTATGACAACAGCTTCTGGCCATTCTAGATTATAAAGCTGTGGCCGGCAGTAATTTCTGGAATTGTTAAACCATTCGACGGAATTTCGCCGGCACCTTTGATT
This sequence comes from Bacteroidales bacterium UBA1458, assembly GCA_002325785.1. Taxonomy (GTDB): domain Bacteria; phylum Bacteroidota; class Bacteroidia; order Bacteroidales; family VadinHA17; genus SR-FBR-E99. Next base: position 826 of record DCSU01000172.1, read on the forward strand.
CAAACCGCATCTCTTTCCTTGTCACCGGGTGTATGAATGCCAGCACACTGGCATGGAGTCCCAGCCTGCCGATGGGACTGGTGGTGGCTCCGTATTTTTTGTCTCCTGTGATGCTGTGCCCAAACTCCTGCATATGAAGCCTGATCTGGTTTTTCTTACCGGTCTCCAGCATTATCTCCAGAAGCGTATAATCCTTGTTACTTTTCATTTTCCTGAAGCGGGTGATGGCCAGATCGCCCTTTTCCGGGTTACGTGTTGTGTGCATCACCAGCGCTTTGCTCTCGTAAATATATGATTTGATAACTCCCTCCGGCTCGGCAACCTCACCCTCCACCAGGGCCACGTAGGTCCTTGCCGTGACGTTATGCTTCCAGTCGCGCTGCAGGAGGCTCTGCACCTTTTCGCTCCGCGCGAACATCATCAGTCCCGATGTATCACGGTCAAGCCGGTGAACGATGAAGATCCTGTTAGAAGGCTTCTGCTGTTTGACGTAGCTGCTGAGAATGTTGTATGCGGTAAGGTATTTCTCGTTGTCGGAGGCCATTGAAAGCAATCCTGCGTTCTTGTCGATGACTATGATGTGTTCATCCTCGAAGACGATGCGCATGTTGCGTGCCACGATGCCGTCAGCCTGTCTCTCGCCCCTGACCTCAACCTGGTCGCCTGCCTTCAGCTCATGGTTATACTGTGTCACGGGGTCACTGTTAACCAGCACCTGTTTATTGCGCAGGAGCGACTTGATATTGTCACGGCTCTTGTTCTTCAGCGATCCGAGCAGGAAGGGCATGAGGGTGACGGGCTCGGAGACAGTCAGGATAATTTCTTTATTCATCTTGGAGAAGGTTGGTGCAAAGATAGTACAAATTGTACAGGGCGAAATGCTCAGCGCGCACTAGGAGTGGAGCGACGCAGTCCCGCTTGGCAGGAGGGCGCAGGGTTGATTTACTCACTGGCAAAAGAGAAGTGCATCTGTACAATGACCCAGTTGTCATTACGTTTTTCAAGCACCCCTGTCCAGCGCGTATTCTCCCAGTTTGCCGGCTCTCCTTTCCACATGTTGATATCATCCAGCATGCAGTACCACCAGGCGACTGTTCCTGATTGCGAGATATTAACGGTCATATCTCTTGTTTCAAACCGGACTGCTTTAAAGTCCGGATGCATCCAGAAATCTTCCGCCTTTTTAAATTCGGCGATCCCTTTGACCACTCTGTTGGTTGGCTGGACTTCAAGGTAGCATGAGTCATTGGCAATCACGCTGTACAGGAGCTGAAGGTCCTTATCCTTTGCCCATCCTATGCTGTTTCGTATCACTTTCTCAATGATTGCCTTTTCTGTTTCAGAATTTAGAATGCCGGCGTTCTGATCTGTGCAGGACAGAATCAACAGCACTGCAAGGCAAATTAATACCAATTTCATGAGCGATGTTTGCGTATGTAAATGTAAAATTACTGAATATATGACCGTCCGGCTGCTATTAATCCCTAAAACCTGAAGTCAATTTATAAGAGGGTTATGCATCACACGAAACAACATCCACGATTCCAAATCGCCTTTTAGATAAATTCTGTAATTTTGATGCAGAGTAATTTTTAAAATGAAAAAGACCTATAAAAAAGCTGTTCTTAAGGCACTGGAGCGCACAAGGAACATCAAGAGTGAAACGCTGACCGAAAAGGATATTCAGCACTTACCTGCCATTGTCCAAAAGTATCTTAATTACACCGGATCGGTCGGGAAAGAAAAAGTATCGAATTTCAGAGCTGAATTTACCGGGGGGATCAGATCAAAATTTACCGAAGATTTTATGCCACTTAAATCGGTGCAATATAATTTCACAGACAACCCTACGCGTCTTTTTTACATTGTTGCAAAGAAAAAGGGAATTCCTGCGAAAGGCATTCACCTATACCGGGATCAGAAAGCAATCATGCTTATAAAAATCATAGGACTGTTTACAGTGGTTGATGCTAAAGGCAAGGAAATGAATCAGGGTGAGACTGTAACACTGTTTAATGATATGTGTTTTATGGCACCGGCTACACTTATTGATCGAAATATAGAATGGGAGGCGATTGATGCCATAACCGTCGATGCACGATTCACCAACGGCAATATTACAATCGGGGCAACACTGTATTTCAATGAAGATGGTGAGCTCGTGAACTTTCTGAGCAATGACAGATTTGAGACCACGGATGGGAAGACATACAAAAACTATCCCTGGCTCACTCCGGTGACAGGTTATACAAATATTAACGGATACCGTCTTCCATCAGGTGCAAAACTAATCTATAAGCATCCTGATGAAGATCTGTGCTATGGTGAGTTCAACCTGCATAGCATAGAATACAACTGCAGGGATTTTAGGTAAGATAAGGGGGCGGAACACTGACAATATGGGATTGCTCGCTCATTTCATTC
>DCSU01000105.1:0-36973 GCA_002325785.1 Bacteroidales bacterium UBA1458
CTGACCAACTGAGCTAAATCCCCCGTCATATTGTCGATTTGCGATGTGCGATTTACGATTAAATCGGTAATCTCAAATCAGGTATTGTCGATTGTCGATGTGCGATTCGCGATTTAAATCGCCAATCGAAAATCGGAAATCGGAAATTCCGTAGTCCCACCCAGAGTTGAACTGGGGACCTCTACATTATCAGTGTAGCGCTCTAACCAACTGAGCTATGGGACTGATAAGCGCACACTATAAAGAACACCCCATGATTCGCGACCAATTGGGGTGACAAAAGTAACGCTTCATCTCAAACATGCAAAATATTTTTGAAAAAAAATTTACTGCAGGTCCATAAAAACCATCCGGCAGTGAATCAGTAAGTGAAATCGGCGGTAACAAAAGAGGTTCGCTCAAAAATGACAGGCCGGAGTGAGAAAAATAGTTAAATTCGCAAATTCAGCGGAACCTCTATGTCAAACCTGGTATTGATACCAACATACAACGAGGCGGAGAACATCCACGGACTGGTACATGCCATCTCCTCTCTAAGCGTAGCTTTTGACATACTTATCATTGACGATAACTCACCCGACGGCACCGGCACCATTGCAAAAGACCTGATGCGTTTATACCCCAACCTGCACCTCCTTGAGAGACCCGAAAAGGCAGGCCTGGGAAGGGCATATATTGCGGGGTTCGACTGGGCACTGCAGAGAGACTATCAGTACATCTGCGAGATGGACGCCGACTTCTCCCATGACCCGGCAGACCTGGTGAAGCTGCATGCGGCCTGCGACCGCGACGGTGCCGACCTGGCCATAGGCTCAAGATACATCTCCGGAGTGAACGTGGTCAACTGGCCGATGGGACGGGTGCTGATGTCATACATAGCATCAATGTACGTGCGACTCATAACCGGCATGAAAATTATGGACACTACCGCCGGTTTCAAATGCTACCGCCGTGAGGTACTTCAGAACATCAACCCCGGACATATCCGCCTCGTAGGTTACGGCTTCCAGATAGAGATGAAGTTTACGGCATGGAAACTGGGCTACAGGATAATTGAAGTGCCAATTATCTTCACTGACCGCAGGGCAGGTACCTCAAAGATGTCAGGCGGTATCTTCAGTGAAGCCTTGTGGGGTGTACTCCGCATGAAGATTGTAAGCATCTTCAGGAAGCCCCGCAGGATAGTTACCTGACCGTTTCATGATGCATCAAGAAAAAGAAAACAACACTCTGATCCGCAATGCTCTGCTCATCAACGAAGGGAGCAGAAGATACGCGGATGTCGCCATCTCAGGTGACCGTATAATATCTGTAATGCCCGCCTTCGATGGAGAAACAGATCAGGATACCCGGGTAATAGATGCCACAGGCCTGTGGCTCCTCCCCGGTATCATTGACGACCATGTCCATTTCCGTGAACCGGGACTGACACACAAAGGCGATATCTCAAGCGAGAGCGCCGCTGCCGCTGCCGGAGGAGTGACCTCTTTCATGGAGATGCCCAACACCGTCCCTCAGACAACCAGCCTGGAGGCGTGGCACCAAAAGAACATTCTGGCCGCGGAAGCATCGGTAATAAACTATTCCTTCTACATCGGCGGTACAGACAGCAATATCAGTGAGCTACTCAGTGCCGACCCCGGACTGGTCCCTGCAGTAAAATTGTTCATGGGAGCATCAACCGGCAATATGCTCGTCAGCAGGGAGGAAGCCCTGGAAAGCATCTTCAAAATAAAGAGCCTGCCCGTTGCCTGTCACTGTGAAGATGAGAAGATCATCAGGGCCAACAGCGCCGCCTTCCGTGAAGCCTACGGTGATGATATCGATCCCTCCTTCCATCCTCTCATCCGTAGCCGCGAGGCCTGTCTCTCATCCTCTACTGCGGCCATTGAACGGGCTCGCAGGGCAGGCACAAGGCTGCACCTGCTGCACCTCTCCACAGCAGAAGAGACAGGATTGCTTACCCCCGGCAACGACCCCTCCGTCAAACAGATCATCGGCGAAGGCTGCGTGCACCATCTGTGGTTTGACGACTCCTCCTACGCTGACAAGGGAAACCTTATCAAATGGAACCCCCCGATACGAAAGTCAACCGACAGGGAGGCGCTGCTGACGGCGGTCAGGAATAACCTTATTGATATCATTGCCACCGATCACGCCCCTCATACCCTGGAAGAGAAGAGAGCTCCATACTTCAGCGCTCCGTCGGGCGGACCGATGGTACAACACTCGCTGGTGATGATGCTCGAGCTCTGCCACCGTGGTGAACTCACCCCCGAGCTGGTGGTTACAAAGATGTGCCATAACCCTGCCATCATCTTCAGCATCGGAGAGAGAGGCTTCATCAGGGAGGGATACAAGGCAGACCTGGTACTCGTAGACCCCTCCGCACCATGGACTGTCAGAACAGAAAATATTCTATATAAATGCGGCTGGTCGCCCCTTGAGGGTACAACCTTCCGCAGCCGCGTGATGACCACCATCGTCAATGGCATCAGGGTGTTTGAAGATGGCCGACTGACAGGCCGCAAAGCTCCGGAGATGCTCCGCTTCAATAGATAAAGAAGAGGTAATATGAGAATTTTTATCTTGCTAATGATTCTGGTCGCACTCGCTGCCTCATGCGGGGGAGGCGTAAGGGACAGAAATGGAGACTCTCCGGCGGAGGGCAGAGAAAACACAAACGGGAAAGAATTGCCAGCCGGCAAAGAGGATGTTACCGGCAAAGAGGGACCCGCCGGTACACAACCTGTAACTGAAGAGGCTCTGAACTCCGGCTCTGAACTCCCCGCCGGTGTCTTGCTCATCGCAACCGACATTGTCACCGAGGTGATTATCAGGCCTGATCCGGAGGGCGACCCCTGGGAAACTGAGAAAGTTGCAGGTTATAAGGGCGATGTGATGATTGAGAGCATATTCAGCCGTATCTATGATGGCAGGCTGACAGTGTATGACTATCACAGCGGCGAGNNGGCGAGCCACTGACAACGGCTGATGTGAAGAAGATTGAGGGCGAGTTCAAAAATGACAGGGACAAAATCGGTAAGCTCTCATTCACTGAGGACTGGTACTACTACCCGTCAGAGAACAGGGTGGAGAAAAAGGCGAAGTCGGTCACCTTCGGCTATGAACTTTACAATAACCTTGGAAAAGTATATGCATACAGGGCGGCCTTCAGGGCTGACCTTCAGTAACAAGCTTTTTTATCTCACTACCAGCCTTACAGTATTGCGTGTCCTCTGTGAGAGGAACACTTCCCTTGTTCCTGCCACCGTCTTAGCTGCCTCATCAGTGCAGTGCCGGACAGTCAGCATCTCAACCCCGTCATTGTAGAGGATTGAATAATCTTGCTTCATTTCTTCCATTACCTCACTTATTTTTGGCTCTTCATGGTCAACGCAGATATTGATGCTTACAGCGCCGGTCTGCACCAGGTTAACCTTTAATCCGCTCTGTGCTACCATATAAAAAAGCCGGGAAAGATTGTCACCCATGACAAAAGAGAGGTCCTTAGGTATAAGAGAGATCAGTATCTGTCCCTCTTTTTTTACATATACCGGGCACATATCCCCTTGAGGGGCGTCATCTGAGATGATTGTTCCGGCGCCACCCGGATCAGTAAAAGACTTTACAAGCATAGGTATCTTCTTGTTATGCAGCGGCTTGATGGTCTTGGGATGAATGATCTTTGCGCCTGAATAGGTCATCTCAACAGCCTCGAGGTAAGAGATATGAGGAAGAACGACTGCTGAAGGCATCCAGTCAGGGTCAGCGTTCATTATACCCGGCACATCCTTCCAGACCACAACATCCGTGGCATCAAGCATGTTGGCAAATAAGGCGGCTGAATAGTCAGAACCTTCCCGTCCCAGCGTGGTGGCTTCCCCTTCTGCTGTGGCACCGATAAAGCCCTGGGTAACATATAAATCTACTTCGTTGAAAGTTATTCTCTCTTTTACTGCATGCTGTGATGCTTCCCATAGTACTCCGGCATCACGGTGTCTCTTATCTGTAATAATCAGTTCCCTTGCATCAACCCATTTTGAGTTCATTACACGCGAACGCAGATAAGCCTCAACAATCATTGTTGACCACACCTCACCATTAGACACAATCATATCATAGTCATGATCAAAATCATCCGGTTTTCCACTCTGCATGTTATCAGCGAATTCCCGGAAAACAGCATTGATCATTTCAAAAACCGGGGAAATGTTCCCGAAGAGTTTTTCTGTTACCTGAAGATGGTACGACATGATCTCACCGAGGAGGGATTGAAATCCGGGATCACCGCACCGCCACGCGAGATGAAGTCTTTCAAGAGCATTGGTTGTTTTCCCAAAAGCGGAGACGATAATTACGAGCCTGTCATTCTCGTTGTTCACAATATTATGCAGGTTAATAATGCCCTCCGCATCTCTGACAGATGCTCCACCGAATTTAAAAACTCTCATAACAGGAATTGTTTGCACAAATTTATAACTTAGCCGTAATTTGACAACTTAGCAGAGGATTATAGTCACAATCATATCATTTTCAGTATGTCCAATTATGATATTATAAGTCTGAATGACTTTATAATCAGGCAACAGAAAGATTTTCCCTACGCTACCGGAGATCTCTCCAGCCTTCTTCACCACATCGGTACAGCCGCCAAGATGGTCAACGCCAAAATACGCAAGGCAGGCCTGGTAGAGATTCTGGGAAAAGCAGGATCTGAGAATCCCCAGGGCGAAGAACAGCAGAAGCTCGACCGCTATTCTGACGATGTATTCATTGATGCACTTAAGTCGTCAGGCCAATGTGCCGGTGTTGCCTCCGAAGAGAACCAGAACGAGGTGATCTTCACCGGGGAATTTGCTGGCAAGGGCAAATATATTGTATGTATGGATCCTCTTGACGGCTCTTCCAATATCGATGTCAACGTGTCGGTGGGGTCTGTCTTCTCAATTTACCGTCGCGTCAGCGAGCGGGATGCCGAGGCCACCATAGCCGATTTTCTTCAGGAGGGAAGCAGGCAGGTGGCGGCCGGGTATGTGATCTACGGCTCATCCACTATGCTGGTCTACACCACCGGAAACGGGGTCAACGGCTTCACCCTTGATCCGACCATCGGCGAGTTCTGCCTTTCGCATCCCAATATCAAAACGCCGGAGACCGGCAGGATTTATTCAATCAATGAAGGTAACTATATCAAGTTCCCTGATGGGGTGAAGAAATATATCAAGTATTGCCAGGAGATTGACCTTTCCACCGGACGACCCTATATCTCGAGGTATATTGGCTCACTGGTCTCGGATGTGCACCGCAATATGCTCACGGGAGGAATTTTCCTATACCCGCCCTCAAGCAGCTATACCTCAGGGAAGCTGAGGCTGGTCTATGAATGCAACCCTATAGCCTTCCTGATCGAACAGGCTGGAGGAGTTGCCACTGACGGCACTAATAGAATACTCTCTCTCCAGCCAGTGTCGCTGCACCAGAGAACTCCATTCTATTGCGGCTCCCCTGATATGATCAGGAAGCTCGTTTCGATGTGCTGCTGAAAGGGACATCACCGTAAATCCAGGACAGAAACCCTGCCTGAGTATACTCGTTGTCATAGATATCCGCTTATTGAAGCCATCTTTTCTTTTGCGGTGACCGCCGGCTTTGTTAATTTTGCACCCTCAGACACAAGCAATGGCCAGCACCGTTTTCAGAGACCTTTACAGGCAACACCCCTCCTTCACCAGGCTTGAGGCTCTTCTCGCCGGTAACGGCAATGAGCCGGTAATGATCCATGGTCTGACCGGATCATCTCGCACGGTGGTGATGGCCGGAGCCCTGTCACAGCAGCCCACCACACACGTGGTCCTGCTCCCTGAGAAGGAGGATGCAGCCTATTTCTACAATGACCTTACCTCCCTGCTGGGCGACGAAAACATCTTTTTCTTCCCGGGGACATACAAAAGATCGGTGATGTATGACCAGACCGAGCCGGCCAACATCATACTCAGGGCCGAAGTGCTGAACTTCCTGACCTCGGGGAAAAGAAAATGCATCATAGTCACCTACCCGGAATCGGTCATGGAGAAGGTTGTCAGCAAGAGCAACCTTAAGAAAAACACCTTCTCAATAAAGAAGGGAGCAAAACTCTCCATCGAATTCCTTGAGGAGGTGCTCCGCATGTACAATTTCAGGAGGACCGATTTCGTCTATGAGCCCGGCCAGTATTCAATCAGGGGAAGCATCACTGACCTCTTCTCCTATGCTGCTGACAAGCCCTACCGCATCGATTTCTTCGGAGAGGAGGTCGACTCCATCCGTTCATTCAATCCCGACGACCAGCTGTCACTCCGTCTCCATGATGAGATACAGGTCATCCCTGACATCCAGGAACTTGCCCTCCAGGAGAGCACTGACAGCTTCATCGATTTTATACCACCCTCATCGATCATCTGGAGTGACAACTTCGATTTTATAATTGAAAAGACCGACAACATCTGGTCACAGGCTCGCTCCCGCAGTACACGTGGTGAGATATCAGACCGCCGTGACATCATCATTACAGGCCGTCATCTGGAGGAGCTATGCTCACAGCACCGCCAGGTTTTCTTTGGCAGGGGAAGGCAGGCAGAGGGAACAATAAATATTGAGTTTCGCACAGAGCCCCAGCCCTCATTCAATAAGAACTTTGCCCTTCTTACATCAAGGCTAGTAACCAACGGGAAAGAGGGGTACCATAACTTCATCATCTCCGAGAGTGAAGCGCAGGAGCAACGTCTTAAGGAGATCTTTGCAGAGACAGACCCATCGGCCGACTTCACCCCTCTCCTGCTCAACCTGCACCAGGGTTTCACCGATCATGACCTGAAAATAGCGGTATATACTGATCATCAGATATTTGACAGGTACCATAAGTTCAGGATCAAAGGCTTCTTCACGCGTCGTGACAGCATGACCGTGAGAGAGCTGACCGACCTCAATCCGGGCGATTATATTGTACATGTGGACCATGGGATAGGCCGTTTCGGAGGACTCGAAAAGGTGGAGGTCAACGGACATATGCAGGAAGCCATTAAGCTGGTCTTCAAGGATAACGACCTGCTGTATGTAGGCATCCATGCCCTTCACCGTATCTCAAAATACAAGGGGAAGGATGACTCGCCCCCACGTATTAACAAGCTTGGAACCGGCGCATGGCAGAAGGTGAAGCAGTCTACCAAGAAGAAGGTCAAGGATATAGCCCGTGATCTCATAAAGCTCTACGCACAGCGAAAAGCCTCGGGAGGCTTTGCCTACTCTCCTGACTCATATCTTCAGCGTGAGCTCGAAGCCTCATTCATATGGGAGGATACTCCGGACCAGCTTGCCAGCACTATAGCCGTTAAGGAGGATATGGAGGCGTCCACTCCGATGGACCGCCTGATATGCGGCGACGTCGGATTCGGCAAGACGGAGGTGGCCATAAGGGCTGCCTTTAAGGCTGCCACCGACGGAAAGCAGACCGCAGTACTTGTACCTACAACCATCCTGGCATTGCAGCACTACCGGACTTTCACTGCCCGCCTGGAGAACTTCCCCTGCAAGGTTGACTATATCAGCAGGCACAGAAAACCCGCCGAGCAGAAGAAAATACTTAAACAACTGGCTGAAGGAGAGATAGATATTATTGTTGGCACACACAAGATAACAGGCAAAGAGATCAGGTTCAAGGATCTGGGGCTGCTTGTCATAGACGAGGAGCAGCGTTTCGGCGTGGCCGTGAAGGAGAGGCTGAAGAGCCTGAAGGCAGGCGTTGACACCCTCACACTGACAGCTACACCCATACCCCGCACACTTCAGTTCTCGCTCATGGGGGCACGCGATCTCTCGGTAATATCGACCCCTCCACCAAACAGGATGCCAATCATCACCGAGCTGCACGGCTTCAATGAAGACATTGTCCGTGAGGGTATTGTATATGAGGTCAGCCGCAACGGACAGGTATTCTTCATCAACAACAGGATTGAGAATATACTTGAAGTCAAGGCAAGTATTTCACGGATATGCCCTGAGGTAAAGATTGCCGTAGTACACGGGCGAATGGAGGGGGAAGAGATTGAGAACGTGATGTTCGATTTTATCCGTGGTGATTATGACGTGTTGCTGGCAACTACAATTATTGAGTCAGGGCTCGACATCCCCAACGCCAACACTATTTTCATCAATGACGCTCATGCATTCGGTCTCTCAGAGCTCCATCAGCTCCGCGGAAGGGTGGGCCGCTCAAATAAGAAGGCCTTCTGCTACCTGCTTACCCCGCCACTATCTTCACTGACCGGTGATGCAAGAAGACGGCTGAAGGCCATTGAGGAGAATTATGAGCTGGGAAGCGGGTTCAACATCGCACTGCAGGACCTTGACATCCGCGGCGCGGGGAACCTGCTGGGTGGTGAACAGAGCGGATTCATCACCGACGTGGGCTACGAGACATATCAGAAGATACTCAACGAAGCAGTAAAAGAACTGAAGGAGGAGGAATTCGGAGACCTCTTCCCGGGCACGGAAAAAACCAGGGAGAAGGAAGATGAAGATATATCGAAACAGTATGTCCCCGATGTCTCAGTGGAGACAGACCTGGAGATCATGTTCCCCGACGAATATGTCTCAAACATTCCCGAACGTATCAGGTTATACAAAGAACTCAACGATATAAGGGATGAGACCGGTTTGAAAGCTTATGAATCACACCTGGCTGACAGATTCGGCCCTCTCCCCGCTCCGGCCCGTGCTCTGCTGGAACTGGTAAAACTTAAATGGATTGCCTCGCAGACAGGAATTGAAAAGGTTATACTGAAAAATAACACTCTGATTGCTAACTTTGTGACAGACCAGTCGTCGCAGTATTACCGCACTCCTCTTTTTGTGTCGGTGATGAATTTCGTGAACCGCAAGCAGGGCAACATGACCATAAAGCAGAACAACAGCAAACTCAGTCTCACCGTCAGGGAGGTTACCTCCGTAAGCCAGGCCATTGCGCTCTTCGTCAAGATAATCTCTTATCATGAATCAACCGTTAAGCCACAGGCAGTCAAATGAATCTCATCATAGACATAGGCAACACCACCACCAAGGCAGCGCTGACAGAGGATGGCATCATAGTCAGGAAGGAGCGGTTCCCCTCGGCAGAACCGGAAGTCATCGCCGGGTTTATTGGCGAGCCTACCCCGGAAGCGGCCATTGTATCCAGTGTCAGTCATGATCCCAAAGTGCTGCTGGATTTCCTCCGTGGACGCATCAACAGGGTGCATCATCTGACCTGGCGGTCGAAGTACCCTTTCGTCATAGACTACGATACCCCGGAGACGCTTGGTGCAGACCGTCTGGCTGCGGCAGCCGGGGCTTTTCTTCATCATCCCGGGTCAGATCTGCTGGTCATTGACGCCGGCAGCGCCGTAACAATTGACCTGGTCTCCGGAGGTACTTACCGGGGAGGAAGCATCTCACCGGGACTGGCAATGAGGTTCCGTTCGTTACATGAATACACCGGCAGACTCCCCCTGGTAACTTTAAATGACAACTTTGCCTTTCCCGCCAGAACAACGGAAGATGCTATCACAGCAGGAGTAGTAACGGGTCTGGTATATGAAATAAATGAGTATATTCGCACATTCGAAGAGAGGCACAGTAAACTCGTTACGGTCATCACGGGTGGCGACAGCGGGGTATTAGCCCGACATATTGAAAGGCGAATACTTCATTACCCGGACCTTGTAACTGAGGGTTTAAATTATTTATTAGACACTAATGTACAGAACCAAAAGACTTAGTCTGATATGTCTGCTGGCACTCCTGACTGCAGGAGCGGCGGGCCAGAAGACCATCTATTCCCCGTTTGCCAGATACGGTATAGGCAACATTGAACAGCAGGGAACTTTCCGGACAAGGGCAATGGGGGGCATCAGCAGCGGGATAAGGAACAGCCTTACCCTTAACTTTCTGACTCCGGCATCATACAGCAGCATTGACACTGCATCATTCATCTTTGACTTCGGACTTGACTACGGTGTCATTAGGCTGGAGGAAGATGACAACTCCTTCTATTCCCAGGACCTGAACTTTTCCCACCTCATGCTGGGGTTTCCGATCATGAAAGGATGGGGGGTGGCAGCGGCATTAGTTCCCTATTCCAACGGATCCTACAACATGCTCAATGAGGAATCGGAAACAGGCGGAACTGAAGAGTTGCTGGAGCACCACACCGGTTCAGGCGGTTACCAGAAGGCACTCATCGGCACCGGATTCAGCCCTGGAAAATACTTCTCTGCCGGGGTTAATATGTTCTTGGTATTCGGTGAGATTACCCGGACCAATGACTTTATTTTTACTGAAGACAATAACTATTTCAACACAAGGAAATTCGGAAGTTCAGCAATGAGTGGCATCGGCTGGGAGGCATCTATGCAGTTCATGCTTCCGCTGCAAAAAAACAGGTTCTTCAATGCCGGTCTGACAATTACCCCCGGCTTCAGTTTGAAGACAACCAACCAGGACATTATTTTCAGGTATTCAAATATTCAGACTACACTGCTTGCTTTTGACACCCTCTATAATGAGACTGACGCAACCACCAGTCGTATCCCCAGGTCCATAAGGGGAGGCATCGCTTTCGGGCAGAATGATAAGTTCACCATTGGTGGCGACATTGTATGGTCAGCCTGGTCGGACGCAACATTACCGGGGACTTACGGCACTTACACAGACGTGATATCACTCCATGCCGGAGCCGAATATATCCCTGATAAATTCTCAAACTACAATTTTTTTGACCGTATGGAATACCGCATAGGAGGGCGTTATGGTGAGAGTTATGCGCTGTATGAGGGTGACAATGTCAAAGAGTACGGCATAACTTTTGGAACAGGTATACCGTTGAGAAAATCGAGATCAAGAATCTCACTGGTTGTAGACCTGTCAAGAAGGGGAAATCCTGATGCAGGCCTTCCACAGGAGACAAGGATATCGATCGGAGCCAGTCTCAATCTTTATGATTACTGGTTCCTTAAACGACAGTATGAATAACTTAGTTAACGAGAGAGATGAAAAGAACATTAAGCACGATTTTAACCGGTACACTTCTGACAGTGCTTTCTATCAGCCTGCAGGGACAGAAGGGTGTTGAAACGGGCACACCGTTCGGCAGTGGCGAAGACAGCACCAGGTGTCTGCGCAACACATCGCTTTATTCAACCTATTACGAGAACAAGGACTACAACATGGCCCTGCAGTTCTGGAGACCGGTATTCTTTGAGTGCCCGGGGTCATCTAAGAACACCTATATCAAGGGTGAGGCCATGTTCAAGGAATTCTTCCGCAAGTCAGGCAACAAGGCCTATATTGACACTGTACTCATGATCATTGACCAGCGGACTAAATACTTTAACGAGGCACCTGCCAACTCCCTTCGCAAGGCTTTCGCACTGTATGAGTTCGGTGGTAATGACCCTGACTATGCCAAACAGTGCTATGACCTCATCAAGGGGGTAATGGAGACCTCGCCGCAGAGTTTTGATTATACCTATTCAAGCCTCTATATGGCCATCTCTGCCAAATGCTTCGCCCTGAAGGTCCTGGAAGCCCCTGCGGTGATCACAGCCTACTCACAGTCCATGAAGGTAGTTGACAGCCAACTCACACGCAAGCCTGATGATGCACGCTACCAGGAGGCCAGGAAAAACATAGACGCCGTCTTCAGATCAAGCGGGGCAGCCTCATGTTCCAATATCGAGGAACTGTTTACCGCAGGTGTTGACCAGAACCCATCCGATACCGCTATGCTCAGGAAGGTCCTTTCCCTTCTTAGCGAGTCAGGATGCAAGGAGTCAGAGCTTTATTTCAAGGCAGCCACCAACCTCTACCGTTCCGAGCCAAGCGCATCATCGGCAGCTCAGCTCGCTGAGATGAACGTAGCACGAAAGCAATACAACGAGGCCGAAAAGTATTATACTGAAGCCATCGAGCTTGAGACAAACCTTGTAGTTAAATCCGGTCTGCTGACCAAACTTGTGACCCTTGAACTGGCTTCCGACAGCAAGCAGGCTGCACGTGACTTTGCCAGGGCAGCCTATTCACTTGATCCAACAAACGGCAATGCCCTGTATATCATAGCAGAGTCATACGCAGGCGCCAGAATCGGAGAGCAATTTGAAAATCAGACCGTTTATTGGGTTGTAGTTGATTACCTTATACGTGCTAAAAACACTGATCCCACCCTCAAAGACCAGGTTGATGAGCGTATAGCCATTTATTCAAGGCTTTACCCGACGAAGGAAGAGGCCTTTTTCAGGAGCCTTGTGGATGAGGGTGCTGCTTACCAGGTAGGCGGATGGGTCAATGAATCCACTACCATAAGGTTCAAAAAAGAATAGCCGCAGTGCGATGCTGCAGACCATATAATCTAATAATAGCAGTCCTGGTTGCCGGGACTGCTTTACTTTCATCCTGTGAGAAGAAGGAGATAGTGGTGAAGGATCTCCAGATAAAAGGAATGCCTTCGCTCTCGGCAAGGGATGTTGAGACAATGTATTCCGATTCGGGTAAGGTCACCCTGCTTGTACGGAGCCCCCTGATACAGCAGTATACAGAAGTGGAGGAGCCCTATACACTGTTTCCTGAGGGACTGACAGTTCTCTTCTACGAAAAAAAGAGTGAACCCCAGGCCAGCATCACCGCTCAATATGCACGTTATACAGAAAAGGATGAGGTGTGGGAACTGCGTGACAGTGTTGTGGCAGTAAACACCGAAGGTGACATCCTGGAGACGGAACTGCTGTACTGGAGTGAGCCCAGGCAGAGGATCTGGTCAGACAGGTTTGTAAGGTTCACTCATAATGACCAGATAATAATGGGTACAGGCTTTGAATCTGATACCCGCTTTTCCAACTGGTTTATTAAAAACGTTACCGGAACCATATACATCGAAGATGAACAAAAAGTCGCTCCTGTTGATTGAAATAATCTGGATCATCCTCGGGTTGATTTGCCTGGGCATTGCTATAAGGGAGATCACCACCAACGGTTTTACCGGCGGCCTGCTCTATCTAGTCATGGCAGCGGGCGCTTTCGCCCTGGCCTGGGTGCGTGACTCACAGCGGAAAAAACTGTAACTTTGGGTTATGAACCCTCTTGTTGTCATTCCGTTTGCCATCCTCCTTGCCGCTTTCTTTTCGGCAATGGAACTCTCATTCATTGCTTCAAACAAGCTTCGCATTGAGCTTGACCGCAAACAGGGCCAGTTTGGTTCCGGCATTGTCTCAATCTACACCCGTAATCCCGGGCTCTACATCTCCACTATGCTCATCGGCGTCAACGTTGCCACGGTCATCTTCAGTATGCTTGCGGCTGACCTCCTCGAGAGCTGGCTGGCGAACCTGATCCCGTCAGAGATCATCATCTTCATCATCCAGACTATTATTACTACTTTTATTATACTGGTCTTTGCCGACTTCCTGCCGAAGTCTGTCGTCAGAATCAGCCCGAACTTCTTCCTGAATATATTTGCCATACCCGTTGCCATCTTCTATTACCTGTTCTACCCCGTCAGTAAGTTCACCCTATGGCTGGCCAACCTGATGATGAGGATCTTTTTCGGAATCAAGCCGGAAGGCAAGGAGCAGGAAAACAAGATTTTCACCCGGATTGACCTTGATCATTTCATCAATGACCTGGTGGAAACGGAAGAGGAGAAGGAGGAAGAGAACAGCAGTCTGAAGATTTTTCAGAATGTACTGGACTTCTCCTCGGTTAAGGCGCGCGAGTGCATGGTACCCAGGACTGAGATAGTTGCCCTTCCCGTGGACTCTACTACCGATGAACTGAGGCAACAGTTCATTGAGTCAGGGCATTCAAAGATCCTTTTGTACCGGGAAAATATTGACAACATGGTTGGCTATTATGAATTGAAGGATATTCTGCACGGGCCGGCTGACATTGTTACGGGAATGAGAAAACTGCCTGTTGTTCCGGAGACCATGACTGCCAACAAGATACTCAGGATGCTTTCTGATGCAAAGAAGAGCATCGCCCTTGTAGTAGACGAATTCGGAGGCACTGCCGGCGTGATAACAATCGAGGATGTGCTTGAGGAGATCGTGGGCGACATAGAAGATGAGCATGATATAAGTGACCTGGTGGAAAAGAAGTTAAATGAAAAGGAATACGTTCTATCCGGCAGGCTTGATATAGATTATCTGAACGAGGAGTACGACCTTGGTCTGCCGGAAGACGATGAATACACAACCCTTGCAGGACTTATCCTGTTCGCTCACGGTAACATCCCGCGTCAGCAGGAGAAGATCCGTGTAGGCCGTAACCTCTTTACGGTGCTGAGAAGCTCAACAACCAAAGTCGAGCTTCTGAAGCTGAAAATAGACTAATTGCCCCTCTTTTCTCCGGGCCTCTTCATCTCCGCATAGTACTTGAAATACAAGGGTATTGCAGTCATTCCTGCAAAGAGGTTCTCCAGGGGATAATTCTCATTGGGTGAATGGATTGAATCAGCCTCAAGACCGAAGCCCATGAGTATTGATTTGACACCAAGTATCTTTTCAAACGTTGAGATGATTGGTATACTGCCTCCGCTGCGTACCGGGATTGGTTTTTTACCGAAGATCTCCTCATAGGCTCTCTCGGCCGCCAGGTACTCAGGTGTATTGAGCGGGCTGACGTATGCCTCGCCTCCATGCAGGTATTCTGTCTTTACCGTCACTCCGGCCGGAGCAACAGCCTTGATGTGCTTCATAGCGAGTTCAGCAATCTCTTCTGCCTTCTGGAAAGGCACAAGTCTCATCGATATCTTTGCAGAGGCCTTAGAAGGGAGAATAGTCTTTGTCCCTTCGCCGGTATATCCGCCCCATATGCCGTTAACATCTAGAGTGGGCCTGATACCTACTCTCTCCAGGGTTGAGAATCCCTTCTCCCCTGCCAGCGCCTGAACACCTACGGCTTTCTTATATTTCTCCTCATCGTAAGGTCTCTCAGCCATCTTGGCGCGTTCAGCATCAGAGGGTACAGAGACTGCATCATAGAAACCCGGTATTGTCACACGCCCGTCGCTGTCCTTCAGGCCGGAGATGATATCACACAGTACATTGCAGGGGTTGACCACTGCGCCACCGTAGATCCCGGAGTGAAGGTCGCGGTCCGGCCCCTCCACCTCAACCTGTATGTATGACAGACCCCTGAGACCGGAGGTGACGGATGGTGTATCTGATGAGATCATGGTTGTATCTGAGACCAGTATGACGTCTGAGCGCAGCATATCCTTATACTGTGAACAGAACCCGCCGATACTTACAGATCCTGCCTCCTCTTCTCCTTCAATCATGAATTTGACGTTGCATGGCAGGGTGCCGGTGGCCATCATCATCTCAAAGGCCTTCAGGTGCATGAATAGTTGTCCCTTATCGTCATCAGCGCCTCGGGCGTAAATCTTTCCGTCGCGTATCTCAGGCTCAAAGGGAGGCGACAGCCACTTATCCAGGGGCTCGGCAGGCATCACGTCATAATGGCCATAAACGAGTATCGTCGGCAGAGAGGGGTCAATGATCTTCTCACCGTAGACTATCGGGTTTCCTTCGGTGGGATAGACTTCTGCCCGGTCTGCGCCATTGCTTACAAGCATGTCACGAATGTATCCGGCAGCCTTTAGCATCTCGGGCCTGTATGATTCCGAGGCGCTGATGGAAGGAATTCGTATGAGGCTAAATAGTTCCTCAATAAATCTCTCTCTGTTTGATTCGATGTAGCTTCTTAATTTTTCCATGGTCATTTGTATTTTCCATATTCACCAGCCGCCCAAAGCAGCTTTGCATACCACTCTTTGCCAAAAGCCCTTTCCAGGGGTTCGCTGAGGAAGATGCATAATTCTGTATCCTGCTCCTCGCCGGCTGTAACTCCGGGCTTGCATATCGGCCACTCTTCGTAATTGACTGCCCTGAAATCACGGTATTGCTTTACCCTTACAGGGAAGAGATGACATGAAAGCGGCTTCCTGAAGTCAACTGCCCCGGCATTGAAAGCGGTCTCAATGCCGCATTTATAGACGTCGCCATCCATGACTGTATAAGCACACTCCTCATTGTTTATCAGCGGCGTCACCAGTTCACCCTCGATATCCTTCATGCTGGTACCAGCCGATTCGATAGCCGCTATACCTTCCTGGCGAAGAAAGGGTAAAAGTAGAGGTTTGATGCGCCCGAGTGTCTCAGCCTCCTCTGCCGTCAGCGGTGCACCGGTATCGCCATAACGGCAACAGCTACCCTTGCAAACACTGAGATCACAGGAAAATTTCTTTTCTATGAGGGCGAGTGATACTATTGTGTCATCTATCTGCAGCATTGTGCATCAGACAAGTGATTTTCCGGTCATCTCCGGCGGCACGGGCAGACCCATGAGTGTCAGCACTGTGGGTGCCACGTCAGCCAGAATACCGTGTCTGACACTCTTGAACCTGGTGCTGATGAGATAAATGGGAACGGGGTTCAGTGAGTGGGCAGTGTTGGGTGAACCATCTGCATTGAGAACATAGTCGGCATTACCGTGATCGGCAATCATCAGCACCTCATAGTCATTGGCCCGTGCCGCCCTGACAACATCACCGGCACACTCGTCAACCGTTCTAACAGCCTTTTGTATCGCTTCATAAACTCCGGTATGACCAACCATATCACCGTTTGCAAAATTGAGACATATAAAATCGTGCTTCCGCTTGCCAAGTTCTTCAACCATGGCATCCCTGACCTTGAATGCGCTCATCTCGGGCTGAAGGTCATAGGTAGCGACCCTGGGTGATGGTATTAGTATCCTCTCTTCCCCTGGAAACTCTTTCTCTCTCCCGCCGGAGAAGAAAAAAGTAACATGGGCATATTTTTCCGTCTCGGCAATCCGCAATTGTTTCTTGCCCAGTTCTCCCAAAATCTCCCCGAGAGTTCTGTCTACATTATCCTTCGGAAAGATGACATGCATTCCCTTGAATTTATCATCATATGGCGTCATGGTCAGGTAATGAAGGGGGATGGTCTTCATGCCGGCCTCCGGCATATCCTGCTGGGTCAGTACAATTGTCAGTTCACGTGCCCTGTCATTTCTGAAGTTAATGAACACAACAACATCATCAGGGGCAAGGGTTGCTACAGGGCTTCCGTCAGCGCCGGTGACAACAAGTGGTTTCATGAATTCGTCAGTGACACCCTCGTCATATGAGGCTTGCATAGACTGAAGAATATCTGTTGTCCTGGTTCCGAGGCCGTGCACCAGCATGTCATAAGCCTGCCTGATCCTCTCCCACCTCTTGTCACGGTCCATAGCATAGTACCTGCCAATGAACGATGCCACCGAGCCATTGCTATGCTTCAGGTGGTCAAGAAGGTTCGTCATGTATCCTTTGCCACTCCTCGGGTCAGTGTCGCGTCCGTCACCGAAGGCGTGAATGTAAACCTCCTTAAGCCCGTATTCCATTGTCATATCACACAGGGCATACAGATGCGTGTCGAGCGAGTGCACACCTCCGTCAGAGAGCAGTCCTATAAAATGCACCTTCACTCCCCTGTCACGGGCATAGGCAAAAGCCTCCCTGAGGACCTCATTCGAGCGTATCTCACCTGTCCGGCAGGCTTTGTTGATCTTTACAAGATCCTGGTATACAACCCGACCGGCCCCAATGTTAAGGTGTCCGACCTCTGAGTTGCCCATCTGACCCTCAGGCAGTCCGACATCCTCACCGGAGGTAAGCAGGTATGAAGATGGATATATTTTTTTCAGTGCATCAATATTGGGTGTACCGGTTGAGCTGATGGCATCACTCTTTGATCCGTCACCTATTCCCCACCCATCGAGGATCATCAGCAATACTCTGTTTTCTTTCATTCAATAGTAAATTATCTTAAAATATGCAATGGACAAAAATAACCAATTACTCCGTAACGGTATTCTGCCCTGCTAAATAACAAAAGAGCGGCTTAAAAGTTTGATTTACCGTGCTCCCCGTATTTCACTGACCTTTATACGGTATTCCTTCTCAGGGCAGGTAGATTCATATTCAATGTCACTCCCTACCCAGGCAGACCACTCCGCCTCCGACAGGTTTCGTGACACCTTGTCACAGAGGCCGGTGGTCATGCATCTGACATGTGCCGGACGCCGGATCACTTCATGCCCTGTTGCAGAGAGAAAGGCATCGCCATTATCACAAAACGCAAGCCGGACCACATCCTTTTCGCTATCGGAAAATACCACAGGCGGTTGTTTCAGGTTCGCCATGGTCCAGAGCTTGATCTCTCCTGTATCATCTGCCGTAAGCATCTGACCGTCGGAGCTGTCAAAAGCAATTGATATTATGGCTGACATGTGTCCGTCAATATTTTCTTCCACAGATTTTGTGGATGTATTCCAGATATCTATTATGCCTGAATCATCACCTGTCGCCAGACGGTCTCCTCCGGGGATGAATTTATGAGCCGTAATGAACCTGTCTCCGGTCTCAAGTGAAGCCTGTATATCCGGCGACTGCATATTAAAGCAGATCACTGTTCCCTTATTTGTCAGGGCTGCAAGCATAGTATTATCCTGCGATATCTCCATTGCGGTTATGCCGTTTACCCCATCAATCATCAGTTTTCCCTTCCTGGCATTGAGATCCCATTCATTCACTCCTCCTTCGATAGCCGATGAATAGAGCCGTTCTCCGGTGGCTGAAAACCTGAGGGCGGTGATGGTTCCCGACGAGTCCTGCAGCCTGTATCCGATAGTATCATCACCGATGGGTATCATGACTATCTCTGATGACTCCGTGCCACAGGCGAGCCAGGAGGCATCCGGACTAAGGGTCATGGTACTGATAACCTTATCTCCGGACCATATCAGCTTATAACCCCTGGCCGGATAGTCGCTCTGCCAGCGCAAGACCCTGCCCCTGGTATCAGCGGTATAAAAATAGTGTCCGTCCGGCAGGTCGGTCATTGCAGTGAAATCAGCACCGTCTGGACTGAAACGGGTATAGAATCGGTTGCCATACTTCTTGCTCACCTCGTAAAGAGCTGAAAACACGTCGGCATCTTCAGTGAACCCTGAGTGCCTGTTATTGAAGATACAGGCCTGCCATGCCAGTAGGATCTGCAAATCCTTATCTCCGCCGTGGTTGAGAGATCTCAACGCCAGTGACCTGGCCAGTGATAGCATCCGGTTTCTGTTTTCCTCATTTGCTCTGTTAACTGCAGCCGTCTTATCGGCAATAATTTCCTTCATCCTGCTCTCAGATGCGGACGGCCGCTCCATTGCCTCATCGGCCATTCCGGCTGCTGCTTCGGCATTCACTCTTTCATTGCCTGCCTGCACAGAGGCTGTCCTGATTGAGCCTGCCAGGTAACTCAGGCTGTCACTCAGCCTGTCGCTATAGGCTACGGCTTCGTTTTTCATCTGCACCGCAACTGATTTCTGTTTCTCTGCCCTGGTTCTGAGTGAATATGCTGCCCCGAACGCTATCAGGGCCACCAGTGCAACAAGGCCCAGCAGACCTGCAATCAGGCGGGAACGCTTTATACTTTCGGTTCCGGTCTTTTTGATGTATTCCTCCTGTACAAAATATTCCTCCTCAGAGTTTCTAAGGAAAAGCATGGTACGTTCAAATGCCGGGTCGAGTTTCTCCGCCCAGGCGAGGGTAGGTTTATTCTCCTCCCTCCACCTGAGGGCCACGAGGAGGTCAGGAGCAGTCCAAAGTCTGCCGTTCCCCTCCTGGTACTGTTCAGCTGAAGCGGCAAGCTTCAGGTAGAGTTTTTCTGAGGCCTCCTCATCATCCATCCACTTGCGCAGCGTGCTCCACAGTCTGATAATGCTTTCGTGGGTCAGGTCCACAATGCTCTCCCTGCTGAGCAGCACCTCCTTTGACGGGGTAATAAATGAATACTCAGGAGCCCTGAACACTTCTGCAACACTGATTATCTCATTCTCAGTGCATCCCGTCTGTGCTGCTATTGTGGAGATGCGTTCAGGCTTGCGCAGTTCTCTGCCGTTATCTGTTCTGGTAGTTATTGTTCTGAAGAGGCGCGAGCAGACATACCGGTGTCTCTCATCAAGTGACTCCAGTGCCTGGCCGGCGTGCTGTGATATTGCTTCCTGAATCTGACCCACTGCATCATAGTCAGCCATACCCATAGGACGGCTCATATCCCCGGCCCTGCTCCACTGGTTCCAGAGTCGCATCATGAGATGCTGCAGAACCGGGAGCTGTCCAGGCCTGTCAGTCAGTTCACTCATTATCAGCTTGATCAGTGAGCGGTCAATAGATGCTCCGGCGGCCTTGACAGGATCTTCAATGACCGAACCGAGAAGATCATTGGGAATCTGCGGCAAAAGGTAGCTGCTGCTGTTCATCAGGCTGGTCAGTGAGTGAAAACGTGCGCAATCAGACACGTACTCAGAGCGAAGAGTCAGAATTATATGCAGACCATGGTCAGGATTCTGTATTGCAGCAACTATCAGATCAATAAATTCGGTGGCATCATCGCCCAGGGTACCGCGTGCTGTAGCAGGACTGAACCTGAATATCTCCTCAAACTGGTCTATGACAATGACAATTTGCTGTCTCAGGTTCTTTCTTAACCTGTTGATTACCTCGGTTAGTCCTTCGGTCCTGTTGTGGAGTGATGCCGCTACGCCGGCCTGTGTGAGCTGGGTAAAACCTGCACTTGCAGAAAACGCTGACAATTCTGCTGCAAGGTGATCTACAGGGTTCTGGTCAGGTCTGAAGACCAGATATGACCAAGATTTCCTGCCTTCAGAATTTTCTTTCAGGAGAGCCGGGATGACACCCGACATAACCAATGATGACTTACCGCTGCCAGATGCTCCAATTACAGCAACGAACCTGTTCTCCTTAAGTTTGTTAACAACCTTCTGTGTGCTTTCAACCCGGCCAAAGAACAAATGTCCTTCATCCGGCCTGAATGCCCTGAGACCCGGAAACGGGTTAGGCCTGATAATTATATTTTTGTCAGACATAGAAAACTGATTTAGCGGACAGCCATATCCCCCTGGTTATCCATATAGTTTACAAAGATATCAGTGTATTCGGAATAGTAAAAAACAAAGGTGGCAATATCGTACACCGGCAGTGAATAAAGTCCGCTTTTGCCATTTTGCGAAGGCACCACCCAGGAGATGATACCTGGAATTGATCCGGCGTCATAGCTCTCTGAGTATCGTAAGGATGATGCCAGGAGTAGCATTTTTTCTTCAGGGATCCCGCTAAAGCAGAGGCTAAGGAATCTCGCTTTTTCAAAGAGCAGTGCTGCATCCGGCACGTTTCCGCTGACCACCGCGGCGATTCTTTGTCTGGCTGTTTCGGGCAATCGTGACTCCGCCTCACCATACCATTCAGGGTTCATCGTCCTTATGGCTCTCGCACTCTCTTCCTGCAGCAGCTGGCTGTTGCTGAAGAGGAATGAAACCGCCAACTCCCTGTCAAGTCCACGGCCATCGGCTGCCACCCTGTGAAGGGCGCACGCCTTTGTCCAGGTTCCTGTGATATTCAGTTCGGATGCCAGAATGAACGAGGCCACCGACCGTCCGTTTATCTCTCTTAACGGAAAGCAGAGAGAGAGTTCTGCCAACCTGTGAGTGTCGTCATGGTTTCCCAGCAACGCTTTCAGCGGCCTGCTGATTGAATCGGAAGTGACCGTGTCAATTGTCTCTGCAGCAATTGCTGCACCGCATGCAGTATCGTCACCTGAGCATGAGATGATCACCTCTGCCGCTGACCTGCCGACAAGGAGGGTAAGAAGAGAGAACATGAACCCATAGTTTATATCCCTCTCATAGTCAAGAGCCGCTGCCAGGATAAAAGACCTGTTTCTTTTTGCCTCAAGCTGCAGGGCTATCAGCCTGGCAATAGTATGCAGGGTCTCGTTCAGCGCCATCTCAATCCTATGCCTCTGTTTCCCTTGCGGCACAAAACCCTGCATGCACAGATGGGTGGCTGCCTTCCGGCGAACATTGATATGGCCGCCGTCGATGAAACGGTTCAGGTAGGGTAATGCTGCTGACAGGGGCATCATGCCCAGAAGACTCATTATCATCAGGTTTTCTTTCTCGCTGGTGGTTGACCTGATGGCCATACCAATAATATCACCATACTGCCCGGGACCGAAGTGCCGCAGTACGTAATAAGCTTCCCGGGCTGTTTCGGGATATGTAACGGCCTGCATAACCTCTTCACGCAATTCCATTGTTCCGTACCTTCCGGCAGCGATGATCCCTGTCCTCTTGATCTCAATGTTTGCATCTGCCAGCAGCTTGACTATCTCCTGTACCTGTGGCTCCCTCCTGTTTAGCATGATGCTGCGTGCAGCAGCGGTCTTGTCTGAAATGCCGGAAAGTCTAAGAAGATCAGAGTTTCTCAACGGATCAGAGTAATATTTTTCGATTACGGCAATGATGCCTGCAGCTTCCCGTGAAAGATGCTCCCCGAAACGGTTTCCCGAAGCAATCAATTTCAATGCTGGCAGGAGTGCAGGATCAAAGGTATTTACCGCGGTGGAAACAACTTCAGAGGCATAGCTTCCATCAGCATGGTTGGCCAGGTAATCAAGCCTGCCGCTGATAAGATCAAGATAATGATCGGCAACCAGGAGAGTACTTCTGAATCCCCTTACCGGCTCCTGGCCTGCAGCAGGCATATCTGAATAAATTACAACACCGGGTACGGAAGCAATTTTTGCCGATAACCCATTTCTATAGTCAGCTGAAAGGACGATACCCAAAATAATCAATAAAAGGGCATACAGAGGCAGTAACAGTACCAGCCCGGAGGCATCAAACCCTGTAAGCCATCTGACTGACAACAATATGAAGGATAATAACAGGATTGCTCCGGAGGTTCTGGCCGGCAGGCTGCATGACTTTTCCCGGACTCCGCACACTTCTTTAAACAGGTGAAGCAATGTTGCCATCGAGGGCAGGGTGACTATAAACATGAATGCCAGGAAGAAAACGGCTGCCAGAGAGGTGAAGAGAGCTGAGAGCAGGCTCAGTGACTCCTTGCCGTTGAGATCATAATAGATGTAGACAAGTGCCGCAGGCACGGACAGTACCAGGAGTGAAAGCGGGGAGAGCAGCAGCTTGCCCTGAAACCTCATATTTCTTAGAATGGGCAGGTAATACCGGTTCTGCATTATCAGCCCCAGACCGATACCTGTTATAACGAGTATAGCTGTATAGACGAGGGGAGTGGCTCTGAACAGTGAGAGATCCGTAATTACCGTTATCATGGTGACTGTGGTAATCACCAGCAGTGCCAGGGCTGACCAGAAGGCCCACATATAACCGGTTTTCATGGCCCGAAAGGTATTGACATATCCCGGAATATTCACAGACTCACTTAGACAATATACGATAAAAATCCAGAAGTTACAAATAGCTGCCTTTTGACCTTACCAGGCTGGCAATACGGGATGTCATCTCCTCCGTTGATTCATTGTCGGCGTCAATGATCAGGTCAGCCATTTCGTACCATTTTGCCCGGGGCGCCAGCAGAGTCTCTACCCTGGTGGCCAGCTCCGCCTCTGCAGCATCCAGCAGGAGTGGCCGCACAGACCTTGATTTCTTCAGGCGTGATGCCAGGGCTTCAACAGGCAGTTTCAGGTAGACTACCACTCCCGTTGTCTTCATAATTTCAATATTGTCTTGTGAGCAGGGTGTACCTCCACCGCATGCAACTACTGTTTTGGTCCTGCCAGACACAGTTTGCAGAGCCCGGCTCTCGGCCTTCCTGAAATACTCCTCTCCCTTTTGTGCAAAGAGTTCGGGCACTGACAGACCCTCATTTTGTTCCACAACCTTATCCGTATCTGCGAAAGTCCAGCGGAGGGAAGATGCTATCTTCCTTCCGTTTGAGCTCTTGCCGCTCCCCATAAACCCTATCAGGTAGATGTTCATGCAGGTCTACAGATCCAGTTTCATCTGTGCCGGGTCATCCGGCAGGGGGCCGTGAGGCGCCTGGCCGGCGTCTTCCTCCTCCTCCGGTGCAGGTAGTGATGGTGCCGCTTCACTCTTCACCACAGGCTCAAGCTCACGTATATCTGTGACGCTGTAATTTGAAAGCCTTTTCCCCTTTGCACGGAAGCTTTTAACTCCAATAAATTCTGCAACCTCAATGATCTCCTGCCTGCGGCCCTCATTCTTGCCGCCAAAGCTGATCTCAAGACGCGGATACTCCACCTCTGTCAGGCTGATGAGTTTTGACCCCTCGCTGTCAGAGATCAGGCACTGCAGCCTCTCCGACTCTTCAAAGATGAAACGCTTGACATAGTAGAAGCCTTGCTCCTGATCCCAATAAACAACAGAGAAAATCTTTGACTCCCTGAACTTTTCAAGCAAGAGCAGATCATCCTCAAAGTGAAGCGACAGGTCGGTGCCGGAGGTCCTGTACCATCCCCCCTTCGTGACAACAAGCAGGGTATCCTCCGATGCGAACTCGCCCAGGAACCTGCCCCTGCCGTCTACATTCAGCCTCATCACCGCCTCGTCAAACCACAACTTGCGCCCACCCAGCGTGGAGAGACCTTTCTCCTTGAGTGTTATCTTATGTACAGGGTTCTTTGTCAGGATATTACCCATTGAGGCACGACCCTTGATTGCCAGTTCCCCGAAATCGAAGTCGAATGTGAGTTTCTTAAGCCTTGCGCGAGGCTTATGGTATACGCGTATGACCTCCGCCTCGCCGTTGGGATTTGCACTGAGATAGAGGATACGTGTGCCGTTTGTACCTCGCCCCAGGCTGTATTCCTTGTCGCGGGTAAGACCGGTCAGGGCACAGCGCTTGACATAGTATGGCCCTTCACGGCCATCCTGGTAAACGGTGTTATAAATGGTCCGGGTGTCGTTTCTGAGGAAGACCTGGATATGTATCACATCCTTTCCCACAAAAATCTTCTCTGCCACCCTGGCGATGAGATAAGTGCCATCTTTCCTGATAACTATTATATCATCGAGGTCTGAACAGTCACATATGTACTCGTCCTTTTTGAGTCCTGTACCTACAAATCCCTCCTGGCGGTTGACATAGAGCTTGGCATTGACGGCAACTACTTTCGAGGCCTCTATGGTCTCAAAGCTTCTTATCTCGGTCTTACGTTCAGAGTTCTTGCCATATTTCTTTTTTATCTGACGGTAATAATTTATTGTATAGGCTATTATGTTGCCCAGGTGGTTGATTACCTCCTGAAGTTCACCCTCGATGCCTTTGATGTGTTCGTCTGCACGTGAAGAGTCATACTTTGAAATACGCTTGATCTTTATCTCCGTCAGCCTGATGATGTCATCGCGTGTTATATCTCTCCTGAAGAGCTTTTTGTAAGGTTTCAGGCCCTTGTCTATGGCACTGATAACGGCCTCCCAGGTCTCGCTCTCCTCAATGTCACGATAGATTCTCTTTTCAATAAAAATCTTTTCCAGGGAAGAGAAATGCCACTCTTCCTCGAGTTCCGCCTTTCGTATCTCCAGCTCGCGGGTAAGTAGCTTCACGGTCTGGTCAGCAGAGTGTCTGAGTATGTCGCTTACACCCACGAAAGCAGGCTTGTTTTCGTCTGTTATGACGCAGGCGTTGGGTGAGATTGACAGCTCGCAGTCGGTAAATGCATAGAGTGCATCGATAGTTTTGTCAGGGGAGATCCCTGACTGGAGCTGGATGACGATCTCCACGCCTCCTGCAGTATTGTCGTCAATCTTTTTGATCTTTATCTTGCCCCTGTCATTGGCTTTGACAATCGACTCAATAAGAGAAGAGGTTGTGCGGCCGAAGGGTATCTCTGTTATCACCAGGCCCTTCCTGTCAACCTTTTCAATCCTTGCTCTCACCTTCACGGCCCCGCCCCTGGCACCGTCATTGTACCTTGAAATGTCTATCATCCCTGCTGTCGGGAAATCGGGGTAGAGCACGAAGGGCTTGTCCTGAAGGTAGCTTATAGACGCATCAATCAGTTCGTTGAAGTTATGGGGGAGTATCTTTGATGCCAGTCCCACGGCGATACCCTCCACGCCCATTGCCAGCAGTAACGGGAACTTGACCGGGAGAGTTACGGGCTCCCTGTTGCGTCCGTCGTAGGAGCTCATCCACTCAGTGGTCTTGCTGTTGAAGGTTACCTCGAGTGCAAATTTGGAGAGCCTGGCCTCAATATACCTCGGTGCTGCAGAGCCGTCACCTGTCAGAATGTTACCCCAGTTACCCTGTGTTTCCACCAACAGATCTTTCTGCCCAAGCTGAACCAGGGCATCACCTATCGATGCATCACCGTGAGGGTGGAACTGCATTGTATGGCCGATAATGTTTGCCACCTTGTTGAACCGGCCGTCATCCATACGTTTCATGGAGTACAATATCCTGCGCTGGACGGGTTTGAGGCCGTCAGACATATGGGGCACTGCACGCTCAAGGATAACGTATGACGCATAATCGAGGAACCAGTCCTGGTACATGCCTGACAGCGCCGTGACGGTATGCAGGGCCTCGGGCAGGTGACCGTTCGTCGTCGCTTTTATCTCCTCGCCCTCACCGGCGGGAGTCCCTTCCAAAGGATTACTCTCTTTCATCTTCTGCAACAATATCCTCTCAAACCTTAAGAGCCTCGGGGATCTCCTCCTCCACTCTCAGGTTGTCAATAATAAAATCCTGCCGTTCAGGGGTGTTCTTACCCATAAAGAACTCAAGGAACTGGATATATGAATCGGCTTTCTTCATTATGACAGGCTCAAGCCTCATGTCTTTGCCAATAAAATGTATGAACTCGTCAGGTGATATCTCCCCGAGGCCCTTGAAGCGGGTTATTTCCGGCTCGGGACCCAGGGCTTTAATTGCCTTCTGTCTCTCTTCGTCACTGTAGCAATAGCGTGTCTCCTTCTTGTTCCTCACCCTGAAGAGCGGTGTCTGAAGGATGTATACGTGGCCCTTTCTTACCAGGTCAGGGAAGAATGTCAGGAAGAATGTCAGCAGGAGAAGGCGTATGTGCATCCCGTCAACATCAGCGTCAGTGGCTATCACCACGTTATTGTAACGGAGGTCTTCTATTGACTCCTCAATATTGAGGGCTGCCTGCAGCAGGTTGAACTCTTCATTCTCATAGACGATCTTCTTTGTCAGCCCGTAGCAGTTGAGCGGTTTGCCCCTGAGGCTGAATACAGCCTGTGTCTCAACGCTGCGCGACTTGGTAATGGAGCCGCTGGCGGAGTCTCCTTCTGTAATGAAGAGGGTTGAATCGAGTCTCCTCTCATCATTCGAATTATAGTGTATCCGGCAATCGCGCAGCTTGCGGTTATGCAGGCTCACCTTTTTCGCCCTGTCTCGGGCTAGTTTCTGGATTGAGCTGATGGCCTTGCGCTCCTTCTCTGAATCCTGAATCTTCTTCAGCAGTATTCGTGCCGTCTCACTGTTCTTGTGAAGGTAATCGTCAAGGTGCTTGCGCACGAATTCCACGATGAAGTTGCGTACGCTGGGGCCTTCAGGACCCATGTCCTTCGAGCCGAGTTTGGTCTTCGTCTGGGACTCAAAGATGGGCTCTTCGATCTTGACCGAGATGGCGGCTATGATTGATGACCGTATGTCCGACGCGTCGAAATCCTTTTTATAAAATTCTTTCACCGTTCTGGTCAACGCCTCTCGGAAAGCGATGAGATGGGTGCCGCCCTGCGATGTGTGCTGGCCGTTGACGAAGCTGTAATAATCTTCACCGTACTGTTCGCCGTGGGTTATGGCCACCTCTATGTCATCACCCTTAAGATGTATGATCGGATAGAGTCCCTCCTGGCTCATATTGTCATTAAGAAGATCAACCAGGCCGTTGCGAGATACGATCTTGCTGCCGTTGAAGTTGATGACCATGCCCGCATTGAGGTATGAGTAGTTCTTCAACATACTCTCAACGTACTCCGAGATATAATGGCAGTTACCAAACATGAGCTCGTCAGGAACGAATATCACCTCCGTGCCGTTCTCCTCACCGGTGGGCCTGAGAGGCTCGTCTCTGACCACCTCACCTGCCTTGAACTCTATCTCCTTCAGCTGACCTTCACGCACTGACCTGAGGATGAATAATGACGAAAGGGCATTGACTGCTTTGATACCCACACCGTTCAGACCAACGGATTTTTTAAAGGCCTTGGAGTCATACTTGGCCCCGGTATTCATGCGGGAGGTAACGTCAAGCACCTTGCCCAGGGGAATGCCGCGACCGAAATCGCGAACCTTTACCTCCCTGCCTGTGATGCTTACGTCAATCTTGCGGCCGTAACCCATCATGTACTCATCAACCGCATTGTCCATTACCTCCTTGAGCATGACGTATATTCCGTCATCAAGAGACGAGCCGTCACCCAGCTTGCCGATGTACATACCTGGCCTCAGCCTGATATGCTCCTTCCACTCAAGGGTTCTGATGTTCTCTTCAGAATAGTTTCCGTCCATCATCCAAAATTTGGGCAAATATAAAGATTTAGGGAAGGCGGTCTCTTCCGATTTATCAACAACACCGGTGAATTATTACCTTAAAATGTGATATTTCCGCGCTCTGCAGCTGTTACCTGGGGTAGCCCGATTCGCTTCTCATCTCATCCATGGCGGTTACCATGAGCGAATGTACCCGGACAGCCAGTTCATCCGGGTCACCTGTTCCGAATTGTCCGGGAAATATAGGGTCAAGGACCCTGATTCTCACAACTCTTCGTCTCCCGAAAATGATACCCTTCTTGGGGAGTATCTCGCCGGTACCGTCGATCAGTACCGGTAGCAGCGGCTTATCAGTCTTCACTGCCAGCTGAAAAGCGCCGGTCTTGAACTTGCCAACAGCTCCGGTGAGCGACCTGGTCCCCTCCGGAAATATAACGATGGAGATGCCATCATGAAGTGATTCCACACACTTCTCCATCATCTTGATGACGCTCGACTTATTGCCTCTGACAAGCTCGATGTACTTCACCATCCTCATCTCCCATCCCACCAGCGGCATCCGGAAGACCTCAACCTTGGATACCCATCTCAGCCTGTGGCGAAGCATGTTGAAAAAGACAATGTCAAGCATCGACTGGTGCGTTGGAATAATGATATAAGCCTGGTTCTGGTCTATCTTCTCACGGCCTTCAGTAATCACTTTCCAGAAGGGGCTCATCTTCGTCAGTACTATCCCCTGGATGACCATCCACCTGTTGTTCATCAGGCGCCGGCTGTCGAATGCCAGTGACACCAGCCAGAGAATCAATGCAACGGGAAAAGCGAGAATGACGAAGAGGATGCTCGAAAACCATACCCAGAGTGACTTTATGATATTCATTGATTAAGTCTTTTATTAATTTCTTTTGCAGCCCATGCTAACCCGAAGCCGGCAAGCAGGCCGAGAAGGGCTCCGGCGATGATATCACCGGGATAGTGCACCCCGAGGTACACCCTTGAATAAGATACCAGTGCCGCCCAGATAAAGATAGACCAGGTGTACCATTTCTTCCCAAGCAGTGATGCCGAGTAGGCTGCGATACCAAAGCTGTTGGAGGCATGCCCTGAGATAAAACTGTACATGCCTCCGCAATGGCCCTTGACGGTATGTACCATCCCTGCAAGGTCAGGCTCATGACATGGTCTGGGCCGCTCTGTAATGTTTTTCAGGAACCTTGAGCCCTGGTCATCAATCAGCACCAGCAGGGGAACCATCAGCAGAGGGGTCCATGCTCTCTTTCCATACTTGTTTATAACCATCCAGATGATAACCAGGTAGAGCGGGATCCAAACTGTCTTCAGGCTGAGTATCCACATCACCGTGTCAAAGAAAGGCGAGTGAAGTGAATTCAGAAAGAGGAATATTTCTTGATCGAGCTCAACCATGATCAGCTGTTTATTGCACGCCAGAGAAGGTCTTTGAGGGTGGTGATGCCTGTCCCGCTTATAGAAGAGATAAATACTGCCGGTATTTCATCAGGCAGCAGCGGCCTTATGGCATCTCTCAGTTCATCATCAAGCAGGTCGCTTTTGGAGATTGCCATCACCCTTGGTTTGTCGAGCAGCTCAGGATTGTATTTGCGGAGCTCCTCAACGAGGATATGATACTCTTGTTTTATGTCATTACAGTCTGCCGGTATCATGAAGAGCAGTACCGCGTTCCGTTCAATATGCCTGAGGAATCTGTGTCCCAGCCCCTTGCCTTCGGCTGCTCCCTCGATGATTCCGGGTATGTCTGCCATAACGAACGACTTATCCTCACGGTAACTCACTATGCCGAGGTTAGGGGTGAGGGTTGTGAAGGGGTAGTTGTCAATTTTTGGCTTGGCGGCGCTTACAACGGAGAGAAGAGTTGACTTCCCGGCGTTGGGAAAGCCCACCAGTCCTACGTCAGCCAGCACCTTCAGCTCAAGGATGAACCAGCCTTCTATGGATGGTTCGCCGGGCTGTGCAAAGCGGGGTGTCTGGAATGTTGCCGACTTGAAGTGGGTGTTGCCCTGGCCGCCGCGGCCGCCTTTTACGAGAATCTTCTGTTCGCCATGACTGGTGATTTCGAAGAGGATATCGTTTGTCTCCTCGTTCCTTGCCACCGTTCCGAGGGGCACGTCAATAATGACATCCTCGCCGTCGGCGCCCGTCTTCTGATTAGATGATCCCGATCCTCCGTGACCAGCAAAGATATGTTTCCGGAATTTAAGGTGCAGGAGAGTCCAGAGTTGTGAGTCTCCCCTGAGGATTACGTCTCCTCCCCTTCCCCCGTCGCCCCCGTCAGGTCCGCCCTTGGGATTGGATTTCTCACGACGGAGGTGTGTTGAGCCAGGGCCGCCTTTGCCCGAGCGTCCGAAGATCTTTACATAGTCAACAAAGTTGGTATCACTCATCAGTTATATTACTGTTTCAATGTGTCTGCAGAGCCTGGCGAAGATGTCATCTATCGTTCCAACACCGTCAACTATCCGCGACACTCCCGTTTTTCTCCCGTACTCAATGACAGGTTCAGTCTTGGCGCGATAGACGGCAATGCGATTGTTTATGACCGCCTCGTCGGCATCGTCAGCCCTGCCTGATACCAGGGCTCTCTTCTTCATACGCTCTGCGAGCTCAGTGTCATGGACCTCCAGAACAAGCATTAGGTTAATCTCCATACCCCGCTTCTCCAGCATCTTCTCCAATGCCTCGGCCTGCTCAACGGTACGAGGGAAGCCGTCGAAGACGAACCCCGCCTTTCCGGTGGTGGCATCGATCTTATGGGCTATCATCGCAATAACAACATCGTCAGGCACCAGTTCACCCGAAGCCATGATGGCCTCCATTTTCTTACCCAGTTCCGTTGCTGCAGCCAGCTCAGCCCTTAGCATATCACCGGTTGAAAGATGAAGAAGATTATATTTTTCTGCCAGGGTTACCGACTGCGTTCCCTTCCCTGATCCGGGAGGGCCGAACATAAGCACATTAATCATTCTAAAGTTATTTTGAGAGTTTATAAATCGACTTCAGATTCCGGCCGTAACCGTCATAGTCAAGGCCATACCCTACTACAAAGTTGTTGGGAATCTCAAAACCGATATAATCTATCGGTATGTCCCTGGTGTAAGCTTCCGGTTTGAAAAGGAGAGTGCATATTCTGACCTCCACCGCTTTCCTCAGTGTCAGCTCGCCTATGATGCGTTCAAGGGTACTGCCGGTATCTACTATATCCTCGAGTACTATGACAGTCTTTCCTGAAATATCCTCATTCCAGCCAATCAATTCCTTGATCTTGCCTGAGCTGCTGGTGCCTTCATATGAAGCCAGCTTGATGAAGGAGATCTGGGAATGGAGGGTGATCTGCCTGAAGAGATCGGCGGCGAAGAGGAAGGCGCCGTTGAGGATGCCGAAGAAAAGCACATCCTTTCCTTTCAGGTCTTCATTGATCTTTTCTGCCAGGGCTGTTATCCGGCTCTGGATCTCATTTTCGGTAATATAAACCGAGAACTCTCTGTCAAGGACTGTTATCTCATTCATGGTGCAGGTGATTGATGCCGCTAAATTATAAATTTATAGCGTATTTTTGCCCCTGAAAATGGTGTAACATTAAAAAAGAGCATATGAATCCGTCAGTTAGCATTATTATGGGCAGCACTTCCGATCTCAAGGTGATGGAGAAAGCTGCGGAGTTTCTCGACAGCATGGAGATACCCTTTGAGATCAATGCCCTCTCGGCACACCGAACGCCTGACGAGGTTGAGAAGTTTGCCCGTGGCGCTGCCGGCAGGGGAATAAAGGTCATCATTGCGGGGGCAGGCATGGCAGCTCATCTTCCCGGGGTGATAGCGGCGATGACACCGGTGCCGGTCATCGGTGTGCCGGTCAGGGCCTCTCTTGACGGCATGGATGCCTTGCTTGCCATAGTACAGATGCCTCCCGGAATACCTGTTGCCACGGTAGCCATTGACGGCGCCCTGAATGCCGGCATCCTGGCGGCCCAGATGATCGCCACCGGTGATCCGGCCCTGATGGAGAAGCTGATAGCCTACAAGGAGAGCCTGAAGCAGAAGATAGTGAAGGCCAACGAGGAGCTTGGTGCGGTGAAGTTTCGGCACCGGACTAATTGATTATCAGGCAGTAGGCAGTAGGCAGTAGGCAGTAGTGGATTGAGGTTCAGGTACAAGGCAATAGGCAGTAGGCAGTAGACAGCAGTGGGTCAAGGACTTACTGTATAAGAATCGGATGTGATTATCTATTGTTGGTATGTTCTGAAATTCTCCTAATGAGGACGTTAAGCATTTTGCCGATATCATCGCAATCTTTTAATATATCCCCTATATCTTGCAGGTAACCCGGTCTTTCAGCAATCTCGAGCTGAGTAATCAACTCGTTTAGAGAGCCCCTGGCGATCTGCAGGAACCGTATATATTCATTAGTATGATGGCGTCCATAACCCTCAGCAATATTTGAGGGAACAGAAATCGCACATCGTCTCATCTGCAGTGTCAGTCCAAATATTTCTTCTTTCGGGAATCCTTTGGTTCTCTCATAAATAGACGAGACCAGCTGAATACCTCTCTGCCATACAATTAACTCCCTGAAACTTTCCATTTTTATAATTTTACCCTATTGCCTACTGCCTATTGCCTACTGCCTGAAACACAATCCGTACTTGCCCCTTCAACTCATGCTTCAACCCGGTTCCGGCATCCAGCGCGGGGTCCGTAAAAGCATATTTCAACCTTGCTTCCACACTTTCCGCCGGCTTCCAGGAGAGCATTATGAATGAGCGGGTCATCTCGCCATAGAGTGCCGGCACACTGAATGAGGAGAGCAGATCAGCTTCCCAGGCATACAGGCGACTGTCCCATCCGTCGGAGGAGCAGAGGGCATACCTGAACCACAACCGTAGCGGGACCTTACGAAATGTATATGAGAAATCCTGGCATAGCAGATAACCCTTCTCTTCGGTAGGGGAGATGAAAGATGAGGATGCCCGGGTGGTAAGATGTAGACCTTCCGCAGGATTGCAGTTGAGTACAAACGAGACCTGTTGCCTGGTGTGTATAACAGACAGGGCTGTGCCTGTTTCAGAGGCAGAGTCATATTCGCGTGATGAGGATGTATATGACAATCGAAGAGAGATGTCATCACGAGGCAGGTATTCGCCCTTTATCTCCATCCTGTTGCCGTATGAAGGTGCAGAGGACCGGTACCGGAGCCAGGGTATCCGGTAGTGATCCGCTGCTGCCGTCACAAAAAGATGCCTTGCTGCCTCAAGGTGCACTGAGGCTGCAACTCCTGTCTCGTTCCCGGACCCTGAACCGGCTTTAAAGGCGCCTGAATGGAAGGCATAGTAATCCGGAGAGAAGTGTCTGGCGAGGAGGTTGAATGTGACCCTCCCCGACGGTTTTGCCCGTAGTCCTGCCGTTGCGGCCCATGAACCCGGAAAGCTCATACCCGCCTCTGCAAATAGCAGAACCGGTCCGGTGCCGGCCCTGAAGTCAGCTGCAAGATTCAGCAGCCGGCTCCCTTCAAAGGCCTGGAGGTTCTCCGGCTTGCTCATGTCAGGCCGGAGAGGCAGGGAGAACCATGTTGCCAATGCGGTCACGCCTCCCCTGACCTTCTCTGCCCCTGCGGTGAGGTGGAGGCCGGCAACTGTCTCCGTGAGGCTGTTGCGCGCCCCGAGTTGCGACTCCGTGATATGAAGACCGCCCCTGACAAGATTGCTCACCCCGGTGGCAACACTGTCTTCATCGATGAGCAGTCGTGCATCGATTTTGTTTGATGATGCAAAAAGCACCGCCCCGGAATTCATGCTGCCCAGCACCACACTCACACCGCGGAAGAAGCTGTTTTCTTCTGCAGAGGTATACGGTGCTGTAGTGCTTCTGCCTGACATAAAAGATGGCGAGCTTAGCCATGAACCCATCCACTGGCTGCTGTTGAAGACCAGTCCTTCTCCCGTCCTAAGGGCAAAATCCCCCAATATAACTCTGTTTATCAGTCTATTACCTTCATATTCAATGTATCCTGAGAGGAAATCAGGACCGGCACCGTTTCTGAAGGTGAATGGCTCTCCCGGATCATTTTCGGCGGTCAGACCGAGGCCGAAACGACCCTGTTCATGTTTCAGCCTTAATAATGACCGGACTCCCTCCGTTTCACTGTCACCTGCCATTAGACGGGTTGAGGCCGTCAGGGTCACAGATGTCCGGCCAAAGGCCATGTAGCTTAATTCCGTTTTGGGATCAAGAGAGACATACGGGGCCATCAACATCACCGTACTGCGATCAAAGGCGGGCAGAAGGGCCAGCTCATAGAGAGTCACCATATTCCCGTTCTTTCTTACATGATCAACCAGTACCATCACCTGGAACTCCGTCAGGAAAAAGAGTCTGGCGATCTCTTTCATCTCGCCGCTGTTAAGATTCACCGGAGACTCTTTCAGCTCAGCAAGCTCCTCAAGAAGGGTAGACAGGTCAACGTCTTCCGACAGAGCCATTATCTCTTCTACAGATTCCCTGAAAGCCTGGATTTCCTCCTGGCACAACAGGGGACTGAGGAGGAGAGCCGGGATTATAAGCACCAAGGCAGCCCTTCGTTTTAACTGATGGTACATATAGCCTTGATAATTAGCATATAATTGGAATGAGGGTTATCTGGTTTCTCATTTAGTCCTGATAATGGAGCCCATGCTGATCATCTGATTGTCCATGTAATTGATATGGAGGATGTCACGCCTGTCATGCTGTTAAGAAGAAATCCGGCATCCGCCTGCAGCGAACCTGTATGGAATCCGATGCCGAAGGCAAAGGCTGACGGCGAGCTCATGTAACCTGACCTTAGAATCAACCTGTCAAGGATATTCCAGCTAAATCCGCACTGAACCGACAGGGGTTCATCACTAACCTTCGAGCTACCTATGGCCAGCAGGAAGTCGTCTGACTGCCTCCACTGCAATCCGGCCTCAATTGATGATGGCAGAGTATTGAGCGGTGCTACCGGATTAAAAAGATGCAATCCGAGGTTCAGTGTTGGTGAAAGACTACAGGTCATCCCGGTCTCGAAAGTCACATGTGACACATCACGGTACTCGCCGAAGCTATGCTCTGAGATATAATCAACCTGGACACCCACGGCAATGCCGTCAGTGATCTTCACGGAGCTACCCAGTCCCGTAAACATCCGGTAGTAATCGGCGTTACCGTAATGAGTTGCCACGAGACCAATTGGTGAAGTTTTGATTGCTATAACGGCGCTTACCGCCTTCGACGAGAGGGCAGGCATCATAAAGCGGTTCTCCAGGGATGCGGAGAAGCTTGTTGCGGTAGCTGCGGACAGCAGCGCCTGGTTATTGAAGCAGTTCCAGTGGCCGGGGGTGGCCGTCACGGCGAAAGCCATCCCCATGGCTTCAGCACTGTGGGGCATAAAAAGCGGTTCACCGGCATTAAGTCCGGTTGCAGAAATAAAAAACGACAATAATACCGCATTCCACCGCAGCATCATAGTGAGACACAATTACTGTATCAAAGTTATGACAGGAAGCGGAGAAAGTCAAGGGGGGGATGAAAAAAAAAGGCAATAGGGGTTAGGCAGTAGGCAGTAGTGGTTTTGATAATGTGCATATTATCAGACTATTGCCTATTGCCTATTGCCNNTGCCTATTGCCTACTGCCTGATCACGCCTTGATATCCTTTATATTGAGCTGCACCGAGGTTTTACCCCTGAATTCATTCATCTCGATGGAATATGCAATGTCAACCACGCCTCCGTTTTCCCTGAAGAGGTCGGTCATGTCTGCCTGGCCAAAGGCGATGGCACCCAGAGGCTCTGCGTTGTGACGGGCAAAGCTCAGCTTGAGGTGCATCCCGTTGTTGCCTACAGGCTGGCATCCCAGTGTCTTTACCTTCCGTGATACAAAGACCGGAGCCACGTTATCCGGCCCGAAAGGCTGAAAACGTTCGAGGTATCTGAAGAGTTCAGGGGTGACATCTTCCAGAGGGATCTCTTCATCAACGTTCAGTGAAGGGACAAGGTGCTCCTCCTTTATGGTTTCACTGACAAACTTCTCAAACCGCTCACGGAACTCCTTCAGGTTTTCCTGCTTAAGGGTAAGCCCTGCAGCAAACATATGCCCTCCGAAGCTCTCCAGCAGGTCTGAACATGATTCGATGGCCTGGTAAAGGTCATAACCGGGAACGCTGCGTGCTGATCCGGTAGCGAATCCGTCCTTTGATTCGGTCAGTATTACTGTGGGCCTGTAATAGGTCTCAATGAGGCGTGATGCAACTATGCCTATCACGCCCTTGTGCCAACCCTGGCGGAAGAGCACGGTAGTTCTTGCATTGCCTGCCCTGCTATCATCACTAACCATCCGGCGGGCCTCTGAAGTTATCTCAGTGTCCTTCTTCCGTCTGTCGTCATTGCTTCGGTCAATGCCATCGCATATGGTAAGGGCTTCATCAGGATTCTGGGAGACGAGGAGCTCCACCGCCTTGCTGCCCGACTCC
>DCSU01000105.1:37044-37172 GCA_002325785.1 Bacteroidales bacterium UBA1458
CGGTTAATTTGCTGCAGTCCGAAATATGCAAGGATTCTGTTCTCTCCGGTCATGGGGACTATGTCTGACCCAATGCTCACAGCTACCAGGTCAAGGTAGGGGACTATCTTTTCAAAAGGAATGTTTTG
>DCSU01000105.1:37246-37629 GCA_002325785.1 Bacteroidales bacterium UBA1458
CCCGGCAGATGGTGATCACAGATGATGATGTCAATTCCCTTTGACCGTGCGTACTTAACCCTGTCCACGGCCTTGATACCGCAGTCAAGCGCAATAATCAGGCGACAATTAGTGTCGGCTGCATAATCTATACCCTTGATTGATAGGCCATAACCCTCATGGTACCTGTCAGGAATATAATAATCAAGGCTNNACATCATAGTCGCCGTACACAAGTATCTTTTCGTTCCTCGATATTGCAGTGCTGATACGGTCCACAGCCCTGTTCATGTCCTTCATCAGGAAAGGGTCATGCAGCGAACTCAGGGAAGGGTGAAAGAAATCCTCAGCCTGTTTTGGTGTTGTGATGCCGCGCTGAACCATCAGGTTGGCGACAGCGGCAG
>DCSU01000105.1:37656-47865 GCA_002325785.1 Bacteroidales bacterium UBA1458
TTATTTTAGTAATATTCATATCCGAAGACCTCCCCCATTGTGTTTCGCAATTCATTTTTCACATCATCCATACTTACCTTTCTTCCCGTCTCTTTCTCTAAGCTTGTCACACCTTTATCGGTGAAGCCGCAGGGGTTGATATGGTTAAAATATGAGAGGTCAGTGCTGANNCGCCTATTGCACAAATTTTTCTTGCCCGGGTACTGTTTTCCGGATCAATCCAGACTCCCGTGGCTCCATTCAGGCGCCCTCCTTCAATACCGAAACGGGCGATGCACCTGATAATTGCTTCTTCAAGCAGATGTATATAATCACGCAGTCCTATCTTCATCCCTTCAAGGTCGAAGATTGGATAACCGACCAGTTGGCCGGGACCGTGGTAGGTAATGTCGCCTCCTCTGTCTATCCGGTAGAACTCGGCATCGCGTGCCTGAAGCTGAATATAATCGAGCAGCAGGTTCTGGTCCGAACCGCTTTTCCCAAGTGTGTACACGTGGTTATGCTCAACAAAAATAAGCCGGTCAGAGGTCCTCTTTTGGTCCTTATCCGGATTGGCCTTCTCCGCGAGCCTGGCATTGAAGAACCGTTCCTGGTATTCCCAGGTCTGCTTATAGTCTTTGCGCCCCAGATCATCAAATATGACCCGCTTTGTGGGCACGGTGCCAGAGGCTGAAGTGAAGGCACCTGTGGCAGGGGAAGCTAAATCTTTCTCCCCGGCCGGTGCTCCAGGCTCTTCTCTCTCTGTTCCCTGACCTGACCTGATGTGTTTCTCCGCATGGAAGGAGCTCCTGACCAGCGGTGAGCTCTCCACAAACTCAAACCCCATCTCCAATCCTCTTTGGTGGTACTCCGCGAATTTCTCCGGAGTAACATATTCAACAACAGGTATATGCGCAAGGCTGGGAGCGAGATACTGTCCGATAGTCACTATTCTGCAACCGGTTGCATAGAGGTCATGCAGTGCTTCCAGCACCTCCTCCTCCGTCTCGCCGAGGCCAAGCATCAATCCTGACTTGGCCCTCACTCCTCTTGATACTATATGGCTCAGCACTGCGAGGCTCAACTCGTACCTGGCCACCGATCTTATCTGCGGGGTAAGCCGTCTGACTGTTTCGATGTTGTGTGATATGACATCCGCTCCGGCATCAATGACCTTATCAATATCTGAAAGATTTCCGCGGAAATCCGGTATCAGTGTCTCTATTGTCACACCCGGATTCACCTCTTTTATCCTTTTGATTGTCTGCGCCCAGTGTTCTGCACCGCCGTCGTGGAGGTCATCACGGTCCACAGAGGTGATGACACAGTGCCTTAGTCTCATAGTCCTGACAGCCTGTGCCACCCGCTCAGGCTCATTGCCGTCCGGTGGCATGGGTTTGCCGCTGCGGGTGCCGCAGAACCGGCATGATCGGGTGCAAATGTCTCCCAGTATCATCAGGGTGGCCGTGCCGGCATTCCAGCACTCCCCTATGTTCGGGCAGTTGCCGGAAGTGCAAATAGTGTGCAAGTGATTATCCTCCACAAGGCGCTTGACCATGGTGTAGCTCTCCCCGCTTGCCCTCTCCATTCTAAGCCATGATGGCAGTCTCCTGTTGCCTGACATACCCGATTTGTCCTCTGAATTGAATTAATATGCAAAGGTATAAATAAATGCTATAGCCCCGGGAGGAATTTTGCGCGCGCGAAACAATGAAATAGTATCTTTGAATGATGTTTTTTGCAGGCGCTGCCATGGGACCAGAACTGGAGTCATTGATGACAGAAGCAACACTTGAGATTGCTTCTGTGGCCGGTTGGCTTTGGCAGAGAGGCTGGGCGGAAAGAAATGCGGGGAATATTTCAGTTCGAATAGATGCGGCAAATCCGCAGAAGCCGAATGCATCGCCGGCGCAGCAGGAAATACCGCTGCAAAAATCATTCCCCGGACTGGCTGATAAATTGTTCCTGGTGACAGGAACCAACACCAGGATGCGTGATGTAGCCGCCAGGCCTGTTGAAAATATACTGCTGATAAAAATTGA
This sequence comes from Bacteroidales bacterium UBA1458, assembly GCA_002325785.1. Taxonomy (GTDB): domain Bacteria; phylum Bacteroidota; class Bacteroidia; order Bacteroidales; family VadinHA17; genus SR-FBR-E99. Next base: position 39,678 of record DCSU01000105.1, read on the forward strand.
CGGCGCGGGAACAGGATATCAAATCCTGTCACCCCCAGGCAAAACGACACTCAGACCTACCAGTGAACTGTCAACACATCTTTGCATCCATGATATGATGGTCAGAAATAGACCTTCACAGAGGGTTGTAATGCATACTCATGTCACAGAGCTTATTGCGTTGACACATATAAAGGAACTGTGTGACGCACATAAAATCAATAAGATACTGCTGGGTATGCATCCCGAAACCATTATCTTCATACCTGCCGGTGTAGGATTCGTCCCATATCTCCTACCAGGTACTACAACCATTGGGGAATTAACCGTAAAAGTGCTGGAGAAACATGATGCAGCTCTCTGGGAAAAGCACGGCATATTTGCCACCGGACGCACACCCGGGGAGACATTTGATATGATCGACCTCCTTGCCAAATCAGCATCGATATGGTTTCTATGCCGTTCGGCGGGATATGACCCTGAGGGACTTACCGGGAGCCAGCTTGCAGAACTAAGTAAAATCAAATTCTAACCAGATGAATACAGTTTATCTTAACGGACAATTTGTCCCCGCCGACAAAGCAACTATCAGTCCTGATGACAGGGGCTTTCTCTTCGGAGACAGTGTTTATGAAGTAGCACGGTGGTACGGGGGATATTTTCTGGATCTCCCCGGCCATGCAGCCCGGCTTCGGCGAAGCCTGAAAGAGACCAGGATTGAGTGGGATGAAGCTGGCAGTATCGAGGAGATCTTGGAAGAGCTGATACACCGGAACAGCCTCGGTGGTGATTGTGCAATAGTTTACTTCCAGGTCACACGCGGAGCGGCACGGCGCAGCCACGCCTTCCCCAGCCCCCCTGTAAAACCGACGGTCTATGGCTTTGCACGCAGTCTCAGTATTGATACGCTCGCTTGTGAGCGTGGTGTCAATTTATGGCTTACACCCGACCCGCGCTGGAACCGCTGTGATATCAAGACGACCGCCCTGATAGCCAATATACTGCCCTACCAGGAGGCACAGGAAAAAGGCTTTGCAGAGGTGTGCTTTGTCAGGAACGGAGTTGTCACCGAGGGAGCACATTCAAATATCTTTTTCGTCAGGGAGGGAACGCTGTATACACACCCTGAATCAAATGACATCCTTTCAGGTATTACGAGAAAGATAGTCATTGCCCTTGCTGCGGAACACGGAATTCCTTTGGTCACTGAGGCGGTTGCCGCAGACATGATACCGTATATGCAGGAAGCTTTTATCTGCAACACTACAGGAGAGATTGTTCCGGTACTGAAGATAACAGACCAGGTCATCGGCGAGGGCAGCCCCGGACCGGTAACCAGAAAAATCTACAGGCTGTTCAGAACATGGGTTCAGGCCGCTGGCCCGGCGCGGTAAGATGCGGTTGCTTGGTGCAGCCGGGGTACAATACTTGATGGTCTCTGACCAATTTCCGTCATGATGATCCTGTCCTACAAGGCTTTATGCCCGCGACAGCCTGACGGCCCTCGTGGGCACGGCTACGCGCAATTATACGGGAATGCCTTGCAAGCTACGTTGCTGTTAACCCAACGAACAATTATTCGCCGTAGGCGATAAAGAATTGCAAAAAATCCTGATTCCTTTCCAACCATTTGCCATCAATTCCACACTATACATATAGAAGATGACAATGCAGCAGAGTGAACTTAACCAATCCGACAGGGAGCTTGTCCGGGGATGCCTGGAGAATAGCAGGTTGGTCCAGTACGCACTCTACGAAAGGTTTAGCACCCCCCTTTTCACCCTGATATACAGGCTGACCGGCGACCGCGAAACCAGCAATGACATTCTTCAGGATGCGTTCCTTGAGATATTCAGGTCAATGGCAACCTTCAGGTTTGAGTCATCGCTTTACACCTGGATGCGCACAATAACAACCAGGAATGCGGTGAGCTACCTGACCAAAAACTCCCGGTTACAGGTGGTGACTGATGAGATACCCGACAAGCCGTCGGATAGCTCGTTTGATTTCACTGCGGAACACCTGGAGCAAGCCATATTCTCCCTTCCCGCTCAGACACGAAGCGTGTTTGTTCTGGTGGAAGTCGAGGGTTACAAACACCGGGAAGTGGCCACGATAATGAATATCAGTGAAGGGACATCAAAGTCCCAGTTGAATTATGCAAAGAAGCTGTTACGTGACAGACTGACAAAACCACAGGATGAATAAAAGGTTCGATGACATACTGGCCGAAAAGTTGAAGGAGCTTCCTTCCCACGCTCCCGGAGACATCCTCTGGAAAAGCATTGAAGCCTCACTCGATGCGGAGGATGCCATTAGCCGCAGACTGGCCGGTCTTCCCATACACAATCCCTCGCCGGGACTATGGGAAGCCATCGAAGCCGGACTACCTTCCCAGAATAAGAGGGCACAGCGCAGAAAGTTCCTGTACACGGCTGCTGCCGTGGCGGCAGCTGCACTGATTCTGTTCACACTTCCACGGCTTATAGGTACAGGGCCGGGCACAGTCGTGGAAAGCGAGAAGGTTCTGAGCGAAGATTGGCATTCCGCAGGGATACAGAACGGGGAAACTGAAGACCCTATGGAGATGATAGAAGACCTCTGCCGGACAGGCACCCCCGTTTGTCAGAATGAGCTCTTCAGGGAAAAATTGCAGCTCTATCAGCAGCTTTCGGAGGAACTCAGTCAACTTGAGACTGTCATCGACCGGGTTGGTGATTCGCCAGAAATCATACAGTCAGTAATACGGATCGAAAATCTAAAATCAAGCACACTTCAGGAAATGATTCAAATGATTCATTCATGACAATTCTCCGGTACATATCGCTCTGTCTGATTCTGCTTTCAACCGGTAATGTTGCAGGACAGGGTACGGTGAATAAGGCATCGAGGGCGGAGGAGAAGACCTTCGCGAAGGGGATTAGCAGGGTGAGTGTTTACGGTGAAAAGGCTTCGGTCTCAGTAAAAGGCTGGAGCGGCACCGAGGTGAAGGTCCTGCTTAGACCCGTTTCCCGTAACCTGGATAAGGAACAGGCCAAAGAAGATCTTAAATACATTCAATATTATGCTGAAAAGGAGGGCGACAGACTCGTAATAAAAAATTCCTTCAAGGGAAAACTGGAACAGATCACAAGCAACCTGAGCATGGAGATCGAGGTTTTCATGCCGGCATCTGTTCCGGCGGAAGTCACCAATTTATACGGCCCGGTGGTGATCAGCAGCATTGCAGGAGTCACCGCCAATGTCTCATTTGGCTCTCTTTCCGTCACAGATGTGAGTTCAATGTGCAGTATCACCGCCCGTTACTCAAATATCGAACTCACCTCTGCAGGAGGAAATATTGATATCAAATCGGAAAAATCGGATATCCGGGCCCGGGCGCTCAGTGCAACCACTACTATTGACTGCTCCTACGGAACAGCGGATCTGGAGTTTACCGGAACCGGGCTGCTGCTCGTAAGGGGATACCGTACTACAGTGACAGTCTCGGTTGATGAATTCGAAAAGCACATGTACCGCCTGGAAGCACGGCAGGGTAAGGTCATACTGCCCGGAAGCCGGCAGACCGGAAGCGGACCTTTGGAAATCAATCATCCCGGCACTGCGGGACTGATTGACTTAACAACCTCTTATTGTGATCTAACTATCTCAACAAAATAATGTGTCAATGAAAAGGAAGCACAGTCTGACAAAACCGGGGCCCGGTAAAAGGCATATAATTATTTATCCCCTCTCCCTCCTCCTGGCACTTGTCATATGCCAGGGAGCGGATGCCCAGAGTTTCAGGGAGAGCCTTTATAACAAGCGTATCTTCAGCGCAAATACAGGCGCGGTCTTTTCCGGTGATGGCGACTGCTGGGGAATCGGCACCTCGCTGTCTCACCTGAAGACCATCGGAAAGCGATTCTACATCAGGCAGAATGTCACTTCATGGATCATCAATGGTGAGAGCTGGATCGAAGGGGCTTTCGAAAATCAGACTGCTATCGACCTCAGCACCGAACTTGGCATATCACCTTTCAGGATGGGAGAACGATTCTTTAGTATTCACGGCGGCGTCTGCGGAGCATTCATGGTCAACACGGATGCAACCGGTGGCGGGACATGGATGTCATATGACCCCATCACAGGCGAATACAGCTATATGCAATATTTTGAGCAGGAACTGAACAGGGACCTTGATCTCGGGATGACCTTCGGAGTAAACTACCACCGTCAGTTTTCTCCCATCCTGTACCTGAACGCCAGGGCCGATTTCAGGACATATTTCAGGACAGGGTCAGCAATATCAATGATTACTGTCGGGCTCGGATTTGATGCCCGCGAACTCTTTAAACAATAAAAGGAAATGAAGAATGCGGCACTGATACTACTGATGTTTGCGGTTGCACTCCCGGGCACAATATGCTTCGCCCAGAAAGATACCGTTATGATAGAAACCGAACGGACACAGGACCAGGATTTCTATTACCGGAACAAATACCGCTACCTTGATGTACGGCTGAGTGATGAAGACAGGCTGCTGAAAATAGGTATTCAGCCCTTCAAGCCCGGTGACAATTTTAATTTCCTGGTGTTCACCGTTCACGGAGGATTTGAACAGAAAATAAACACCTCGTTGTCGGCCGTCACTGAGTTAAACTCCGTTATGACCTGGTCGGACGGCGATGCTTTCCACCAGCAGGGGCTGTCGCTCGGCGCCCGTTATTATTTCCTCAAGAAAAAGGATATTGAGCAGGGCCGTAGCGGCAACAACTGTCAGGGAGTATACGGCCTTCTGAAGATGAGCGACCTGCTCTCACTGGTAACTATCAGGTCCGACGATCCCACCGCCGGCCCTCTGGAGCATCAGGCTGACCTCTTTCGTGTATTACAGGGCTCCCTCACACCTGAAATAGGAATCGGCTTTCAGCAGCGGCTCGACTATCATCTTTACTTCGACTCGGCTGTTGCATGCAACTATAACATCCTTGAGAACGACTTCGGATTTCAGATCAGCTTCCTCTTCGGAGTGCTCTTCAGTTATACCAAATAGATGAACTGACATGAAAACACAACCAATACTTGCACTTTTGCTGACAACGCTTTTAGTGGCATCATGCGACCCTGAGGAGCTTACATCACCTGTTGCGGTCTTTGATATGCAGACTGCCCCGAGACACCTGTTTAAGGTGAACCTGGACGCCTCAGGATCCTTCGCAGATAAGGACGGCGGCAACCTGGAATACCGGTGGGACCTGAACGGGGACCATCTGGAATGGGAAACCGATTGGCTTTCATATCCTGTTCTGACTGTGCAGTTTCCGTATAGATACAATGGCTATATTGGCCTTCAGGTGAGGAACAGCGACGGGAATATCACCGAGCTTTACCAGGCCTTATATACCGATGAAGACTACAGGATCCAAAAAGCCTGGTCTGATCTTGAGATTGATTTCCGCAGGATAGACTATCATTTTTCATATGCTGATTATTACCGGACCTGGGTATGGGCCTATGACAACATACAACTTCCGGGCTCGGAACATTTGTATAACTTCCCCACTTCGGCTGAACGGGCAGAATACGGCTCCCTTGTCCCCTGGAGTGTGGCCGATACTCTGGATGAAAACTACCGGCTGCCTTCAAAAGCCGAATGGCAGGAGATGATCGATTACTGTGGCGGAACAGCACTGGCAGGATTCAACCTTCAGGTGACAGCAGAGCACGGATTACAGTTAAGCTGCCCGGGCATAGTGATCAACGACCAGCTCCGGGAAACCGGCACCTTTGGGTACTATTGGACCGGCGATGAGGCTGATGAAGATTCGGCCTGGGCTCTGAAGATATCCTCCGGCAGTGATGAGGCCGAGTTTGTTACAATTGATAAATCCAGCATGGCCTCGGTGAGGCTTATGACGGAATTCTACCAGTTCGCCAATTAATCCGGATATCATGAAAAGACTCATTATAGCACTCGTAATGCTGACCTCTGCCGGCACACTCTGGTCACAGGGGAAGGAATCGCTGCTTCTTTCAGGTTCCTATGTAAACATGCCTCAGTATGGGATGCAGGGTGCAGGTTATACGGTCTCATTTCAGCATCGGGTGTCCAGACTGTTCAGCCTGGAGGCAGGAGCAGGCTACATAGTCACCTCCCGCACGATAAAAAGGGATGAGATCATTAACAATGTACGGCTTTTGGACCTCAACTATCATCATGCCGGATATCATTTTTATGCTGCTCCCGTGCTAAAAATCGGTGGCAACAGGGCCATATCACTCGATCTCTTTGCCGGACCCGTTGTTAACTATCAGTCAAATGTGTTTGACCGGAATCGTTACGAGTTATTGGACTCTTCGCCTTACATTGGAAGAATGACTAACATTGTATACGTTAATAAAGTCCGGGAAGGCACCTTTTTCGGAGGAATTGCAGGATTTAGAATCAATGCCAGAACCGGCGAGAACTGGAGGGTGCATCTCAATGTCAGCGCAATGGGGATATATAGAGCGGTCTCCTCCCTGAACGCCAGCCTGGGTATGCAATACAGCTGGTAATCTGGATACACCTGTGCTATAATACTCCCTGCAAACTGGCTCCTTCTCCGCCAGCTGGCGGATCGCCCTTCTAATGCCTATTGCCTATTGGCTTTCAAATTATACCTTTGCACAAATCTTAAAATATGACCACTTCCCACCTCAGCGAACAGGAACAGGTTCGCAGGCAATCGCTTGAAGAAATCCGTAAACTCGGCATTGATCCCTACCCGGCAGCAATGTACCCGGTCAATGTATCTGCCGTAGAGATTCTCGACGGATTTAAGGACGGGGAAAACAACTTCCCCGAGGTATGCCTTGCAGGTCGTATCATGAGCCGGCGCATAATGGGCAACGCCTCATTTGCGGAGCTGATGGATTCATCAGGGAGAATACAGATCTATGTGCGGCGTGATGACCTGTGCCCCGGAGAAGATAAGACCTTATATAATACGCTCTTTAAGAAACTGCTTGATATTGGTGATATCATCGGGGTTAAGGGTTTTGCCTTCAGGACCCAGATGGGAGAGATTACAGTCCATGTGAAGGAGCTCACCCTGCTCAGCAAGTCGTTGCGTCCGCTGCCAATCGTCAAAGAAAAGGATGGTGTCCTGTATGATGCTGTGACTGATCCGGAGATGCGTTACCGCCAACGTTACGTCGACCTGATAATCAATCCCGAAGTGAGGGAGGTATTCCGCAAGCGCACACAGATAATGAAGTCGATGCGAGAGCTTTTTGACTCCAACGGGTATCTTGAAGTGGAGACCCCTGTGTTACAGCCTATCCCGGGCGGTGCCGCTGCCAGACCCTTTAAGACTCATCATAACGCACTTGATATTCCGCTGTACCTCAGGATTGCTGACGAACTGTACCTGAAAAGGCTGATAGTAGGCGGGTATGACGGGGTGTATGAATTTGCAAAGGACTTCCGCAATGAGGGGATGGACCGGACGCATAACCCTGAGTTCACTGTGATGGAGATCTATGTAGCCTATAAGGACTACAACTGGATGATGGAGTTTACAGAGAAGATACTTGAGAAGGTTGCGATGGATCTCCACGGAACGACCAAAGTCCCTCTGGGAGACAAAATTATTGATTACGCAGCACCTTACCGCCGCCTCACGATGACCGATGCCATCAGGGAACATGCCGGCATCGATATTTCTGAAATGAGTGAGGATGATCTCAGGAAGGAGTGCGAAAGGTTTGGTATAGGACACTCGCCCTCAATGGGCAAGGGTAAGCTTATTGACCAGATCTTCGGCGAGAAGTGCGAGCATAACTTCATACAACCGACTTTCATCATCGACTACCCGCAGGAGACCTCTCCGCTGACTAAGAAGCACCGCAATACACAAGGTCTCACTGAACGTTTTGAGCTGATGGTCAACGGAAAGGAATTGGCAAACGCCTATTCTGAGCTCAATGACCCGATAGACCAGCTCGATCGGTTCCAGGAGCAGCTCCGCCTATCGGAGAAGGGTGATGATGAAGCTATGTTCATCGATATGGATTTCGTCAGGGCACTGGAGTATGGTATGCCCCCAACCTCCGGGATGGGTATGGGCATCGACAGGCTCACGATGTTCATGACCAACCAGCCGTCGATCCAGGATGTGCTCTTCTTCCCGCAGATGAAGCCTGAGGTTTAGGCAGTCCACAGTCGGCAGTCTTTTCAGGCAGC
>DCSU01000105.1:47968-50139 GCA_002325785.1 Bacteroidales bacterium UBA1458
ACTGAAGACTGAGGACTGATCAGTAAGCAATAGTGAAATGGATAAAGACAGAAATACGGAATTACGGGAACTATTGGAACCTCTTGGTTCTCCGGTTAAGATACAGGAGTTTCTGGATTCTGTTCCCTACAACACTACCAAACGGACTCTGTCACCCCTGCTGGTATTGAAGGAAAGAATGGCGCACTGCATGGATGGCGGGCTACTCGCGGCATCAGCGCTCCGCCGGCTGGGATACCCTCCCCTGATTGTTGACCTGTCAGCCGAGAATGATGATGATCATATTATAGCAGTATTCCGTGAAGGCAAATGCTGGGGTGCCATCGCCAAATCAAACACAACGGTCCTTAGGTTCCGCGAACCGGTATACCGCTCCCTGCGTGAGCTGGCGATGTCATACTTCGAGATGTACTATAATCTAAATGGCGATAAAAGTCTCAGAAGCTATTCGCGCACGATTGACCTGTCTCGTTTTGATAACATGAACTGGGAAACAACCGAAGATGACCTGGAATTCATCGGCGATTATACATATACCGTAAGGCACTATCCCCTGCTCACAAAAAAGCAGATCCTGTCACTGAACAACGTCCCGAAATACCTTTACGATGCCGGCTTTGCCGGTGCAGATATTGACGGACTGTTCAAACCCGCCTAGTCCCCCCTTTATCCTTTAACCTTTATCCTTTAACCTTGTGCCTTCAGCAACCCCTCCAGCCTCTCCCGCTCAGCCTCATAGCCCTTCTTCCCCAGCAAGGCGAACATATTCTTCTTGTATGACTCGACCCCCGGTTGGTCAAATGGATTGACTCCCAGGACATAGCCGCTGATGGCACATGCCAGCTCAAAGAAGTACATCAGCTGGCCAAGATAATACTCATCAATCCGTGGAATACTGATCGTGATGACAGGCACTCCGCCCTCGATATGGGCAATACGAGTTCCGGCCTCTGCCTTGTGGTTTACCTCTGTCAGGCTTTTACCCGCGATAAACCCTATCCCGTCAGAGTCGTCAGTTGCACCCGGAACAACAAGGCTTTGACGGGGTTCATCCACGTGGATGACAGTTTCGAACAGCTTGCGCTCGCCCTGCTGAATATACTGACCCATAGAGTGCAGATCGGTTGTGAATGTTACTGCAGAAGGGAATATCCCTTTACTCTCCTTCCCCTCGCTCTCACCGTAAAGCTGTTTCCACCACTCCGCCAGGTATACCAGCGAAGGCTCATAGCTGATCAGTATCTCCGTGGAATATCCTTTATGATAAAGCGTATTCCTTGCGGCGGCATAAGCCAGGGCAATGTTTGAGGCCGTGTCATTCCCATCCCTTATCGAGAGCGCCATGTCTCTCATCCCGGTTGCGAATGCATCAATATCAAACCCTGCCAGTGCCAACGGAAGTAGTCCCACCGGGGTCAAAACAGAATACCGTCCACCCACGTCATCAGGTATGACAAAAGTCTCATAGCCCTCGCTGACGGCCAGGCTATGTAGTGCGCCGCGTTTAGCATCGGTGATGGCTACGATGTGTGCTTTCATACCTTTATCCCCGATTTTATCCCTCAGGTGATCACGAAGAACCCGGAAAGCAATGGCAGGTTCGGTTGTGGTGCCGCTCTTGGATATGACAACAATATTGTAAAGTGTGGTATCAAGAAATCGGAGCAGTGAAGCATGATAATCCTCGCTGAGCGTGTGGCCCGCAAAAACAAGCGTATGCTCCTGATTTCCGAACGGGTCTCTCAGTGCTTCAGTCAGGGCTTTTGCACCGAGGTAAGAGCCCCCTATGCCTACGATAACCGTCACGGGAGCCTGGGAACGCAGGCGCGAAGCACATTTCTTAATGTCTCCTGTCTTTGAGACTGTTTTGTCAGGCAGGTGAAGCCAACCAGTGAATTCACTCCCCCGACCCTTGCCCTCCCTCAATGCGATGAGGTTGGTCGTTGCACTTTCCATGTAGGTCTTAAGTTCATCTGCTTTGACAAATGACCCGATGCTTTTAATGCTGACAGAGATGTTATTTTTCATTTCTACTTTAGTTTTTTTGACAGACTTTTCATTTCCTGAACGGGATTCGCAGTCGTGTAAAGAATTCTGTAAACTGTTTCTGCGATGGGTATATCTGCTTTTAGTTTTTCATTGACCTCATGTATACAGGACGATGCAAAGTA
>DCSU01000105.1:50235-62081 GCA_002325785.1 Bacteroidales bacterium UBA1458
GAAGAGGTGACACCGCATTTACAAACCGGCTCATCTCGCCTGCGGCATTTGCCAGAAGCACTGCGATAAAATTGTCTCCGTAGGCCAGGCCGTTGGCTATGCCCGCAGCGATGGCATATATATTTTTCATAACCGCCGCGTATTCCATTCCGATAAAATCTTCTGAGATTAAAGTTCTTATCCACCTGTTGGAGAAGAGTAACGCCACCCCTGCTGCCCTTTCGCTGTTCCGGGAAGCAAAAGTAAGATAGGTCAGCTTCTCAGAAGAAACCTCTTCGGCATGACTTGGCCCTGTAATAATTACAATGTGCTCATCCGGGACCAGATACCGGCGGATCAGATATTCACCTGTAACGCAATTGTCGCCGGGGATAATCCCCTTTATGCCCGAACAGACTGTTTTTCCGTCCAGGTCATCATCAGCTAACCCCTCGAGTGCGGCCTTCAGATAGGCGGCGGGTGTAACCAGTATTATAACCTCTGAGGATTCAGTAGCTGTATGTATGTTGTCCGTGGGGTTGATCAGCGTGGGATCAAACTCAATTGCAGGAAGGTAGTAGGGATTCCTGCTGTAACGCCTGACATGCCTGTATATTTCCGGCCTGTCAATATACCATGTAACCCGGTGGCCGTTGGCTGTGAGCACCATGGTCATTGCTGTTGCCCAGCTTCCTGAGCCAACAACGGTTATCCCTTTACTGACTGATTCGACTCTTCTCTGGTCTGTAAGGCCTGTTCCCGGCATTTATTAAATTTTGCCTCAAAGATAGGTATAGATCAGGCAGTAGGCAATAGAGGGCCGAGCATAAAGTCCCTACTTGGTTGTCGGGATAGAAGGAGCCGGCTTGCAGGGGGACAATAGGAGTCAACTGTCCATATTCACCAGCTAGTCAGTGAAATACGACTACTGCCTACTGCCTATTGCCTACTGCCTGAAGAGACTGAAGACTGAAGACTGGACCTAGGCCAGCTTATGCTTCTTCACGAACTCGTCAATGACCTCTTCCAGGTTGGGATAGCCTATTTCCTGCAGGTCATACCATACCCTTGTTGAAGGCCGCTTGATATTGATGATGCGGTTCAGGTCTATAGGCGTGCCTATAACAACAGCATCACAGTCGGTGTTGTTAATGGTTGTCTCCAGGTCCTTCAACTGCTCTTTGCCGTAACCCATTGCGGGAAGAAGAGTACCAATATTCGGATATTTCTCGAAGGTCTCGGTAAGCTTGCCAACTGTGAATGGCCGTGGGTCAACCAGCTCAGCAGCGCCGAACTTGCGTGCGGCAACCACACCTGCTCCGATCTTCATCTCGCCGTGGGTGAGTGTCGGGCCATCCTCAACAACGAGAACGCGTTTGCCTTTGATGATCGATGGATCATCAACCCTGATGGGTGAAGCTCCGTCAACCACAATTGCGTTTGGCGCCACCTTCTCTATGCTCTCGCGAACCGTCTGAATGTCGCCCGGGGCTGCACTGTCCATCTTGTTGATGACAACCACGTCAGCAATACGCAGGGTCACCTCGCCCGGATAATACTTGAGCTCGTGTCCTGCACGGTGCGGGTCGGTGACAGTGATCATCAGGTCAGGGTTATAGAAGGGGAAGTCGTTATTGCCTCCGTCCCACAGCACTACATCGCAGCCGTCGGGATCATTCTCGGCAGCACGAAGGATAGCCTCGTAATCAACGCCAGCATAGATGACGTTTCCGCGTACTACATGAGGTTCGTACTCTTCCATCTCCTCCAGGGTGCACTTATGCTTTTCAAGGTCTGCTACAACAGCAAAACGCTGAACCTTCTGTTCAACGAGGTTGCCGTAAGGCATCGGGTGACGCACGGCCACAACCTTCAGTCCTTTTTTCATCAGCAGCTCAATGACCCTGCGCGAGGTCTGGCTCTTGCCGCACCCGGTGCGGATTGCTCCCACGGCAATTACCGGCTTGAAGCTTTTAACCATGGTCTCCCTCCATCCCAGAAGGATGAAGTTGGCGCCTGCCGCATTGACGATGGCGCTCATTGACATGACCTTCTGATAGGTCACATCGCTGTAGGCAAAGACACAGTCAACAACCTTCATCTCCTGTATCAGGCGGACCAGATCATTCTCGGAATAAATCGGTATGCCTCCAGGATAAAGCTTGCCAGCCAGCTCGGCCGGGTATTTTCTGCCATCGATATCCGGAATCTGGGCTGCAGTGAACGCTACCACATTATACAGCTCGTTGTCGCGGAAATAGGTATTGAAGTTGTGGAAATCCCTGCCAGCGGCTCCAATAATGATTACATTCCTTTTTAACATAAAACCTCCTTGTTAAATTATAGTTATTTTTTTAAGAATATCTCTAACCGTATCCGGCAAATTTATAATTTGTAACTGAAATCGGAGGTGATATTAGTCAGTTTAAAGCAATCTTTGTGAAGCTCATAATATTTTGATAATATGCAAGTTAATAAATCATAGGGTTTTGTTGAATAAAATCATGCTTAATATTTTATACCACAGCCTATTGGCAGAATCTTTGCAGTAACTTTCACCGGATGAATGTCCTGGCACATATATATCTCTCAGGCGACTCAGATAACATCATTATCGGGAACTACATCGGCGATTATGTGAAGGGGCGCGATTATCTGAAGTATCCTGAAGGGATCCGCAAGGGGATTATCATCCATCGTCATATTGATGCCTTCACCGACAGGCATCCTGTTGTCCACCGCAGCAAGCTTCACTTCACCGGCAAGTACCGCAAGTATGCCGGGGTTATTACAGACATCCTCTATGATCACTACCTGACCCGCGAGTGGGATCTCTTCTCGAGGCGTCCCCTGGAGAGTGTCACCTACAATTTTTACAGGGCCATGGTGAACAACTTCGAGATACTGCCTGAGAATGTGCGTGAAAAAATGCCCTTCTTCATAATCGACAACTGGCTGGAGACCTACCAGACCCGCAGCGGTATCAGGAGGGTACTCAAGACGCTAAGCTCCATGACCTCGCTTCCAAAGGAGACGCGGTGGGCAATGAGGGTTTGGAAGAAGCAGTATTATTCAATTGAGGAGGACTTCATGGAATTCTTTCCCCAGCTGATCAATTATGTCGAGACCGAGTTCGGAATAGTCCTCTCCCCGGGCATCAGCATCCCGTTCTGACAGTCCAGGTCACAATGACTAGCGGGCATCAGCATCCCGTTCTGAACAACCGGGGAAAGCTGACCTCCGGGCACACATATCATCAAATGATCATCCCAGGTATTCTGACCTTCCGGCGTCAAGTCTCAGGAAAACGAACAGCAGAAGAGTAAAGCCCCAGAGTGAGCTTCCTCCATAGCTGAAGAATGGCAGGGGTATACCAATCACCGGCATCACACCGATGGTCATCCCGATGTTTACAAAAAAATGCACAAGGAACAGTCCGAAAACGCCATACCCGTAAGCCCTTATAAAGGTTGTCCGCTGCCTTTCAGCCATCATGAGAAGCCTCAGCAGAAGCCATACAAACAACCCTGTTACCACTACTGAACCGACGAATCCCCACTCTTCGCCCACGGTGCAGAAGATGAAGTCAGTACTCTGTGCCGGGACGAACTTGAACTTAGTCTGGGTGCCGTTAAGATATCCCTTGCCTGAAAACCCGCCGGACCCAATCGAGATAAGAGACTGATTCAGGTTATAGCCTTCTCCGTAAGGGTCAGCCTCCAATCCCAGCATGATGTTTATCCTCGTCTCCTGGTGGGGTTGGAGTATGTTGTGGAAGGCGTAGTCAACCGTAAACAGGTACAATATGCCGCTGATAAGAAAGGCATAAATGACTGCGGGCATGTTTAACTTCATCCTGTAGATAAACCATAGATAAACAACACCCGCCATCACCACTGCAGCAAGAATTATCCCTGCCGTGTCAAGATCCAGGAGGTACCGGCCCACAATAAAAGCGACGCCACCGGTTGCAGCCATCACTCCCGCCGCTCTGAAGGTCAGAGATGTTCCGGAGGTCGCAGCCAGCACTATTATTGCCAGTACGATCAGTCCTGTTGCCACCGGCACAACACCAAGAATCAGTGTAAGAAGGAACAGGACCACTGCCAGAACAGCGGAAATAAATACATAGATGCTCATCCCCTCGCGGTAGAGAACGATAAAAAAGGCGAAGTATGTGATTACCGAACCCATATCGGGCTGGAGCGCTATCAGCAGCACGGGAGCAATGATGATCGCCGTGGCGGATGCCATAACCCGGAACCCGGACGCATCTCTCTGGGAGTTCAGGAAGGAGGCCAGTGCAAGCCCCGTGGCAAACTTGCCAAACTCTGAAGGCTGGAGGCTGAATGATCCAAGTTCAAACCATGCCCTTGCCCCGTTTATCTCCTTTCCGATGATGAGCACCAGAAGAAGGAGCAGGAGAGAAAAGCCGTATATGAACCATGCGAAGAAGAACCAGAACTTGTTGTCTGTAACCATGACAAGGACGGCAAGCACCAGCGCCGCTATGATAAAAAGAAGCTGCTTGCCGTACCGCTGTGAGAGATCAAAGATGCTGGTATGCTGCTCATTGTAGACGGCGGCGTAGATATTCAGCCAACCCATGACCATCATCACCAGCCACAGCATCACCGTGACCCAGTCTAACCTTCCAAGTATATTGCTATTCTTTTGCATCCGGTTTGATTACCATCTTCAGGACATAATCCTCAAGGTATTTTCTTTTTATCTCCCCGGTAAGATACTCCTCTATCAGCAGGCTGGCGATAGGCGCTGCAAAGGTAGACCCAAACCCGGCATTCTCAACATATACTGCTATGGCTATCTGTGGATTGTCCTTCGGGGCAAAGGCTACGAAGATCGAATGATCTTTGCCGTGCGGGTTCTGTGCTGTGCCGGTCTTGCCGCAGATGATAATGCTGTCGAGCCTCGCACCCCTTGCTGTTGATCCCGGTCCACCGTTCACGGCCCCCTCCATACCCTCTATCACCGGTTCAAAGTTCTCAGGCGAAATTCCGGTTATGTACTTCTGCAGATAAAGTGGCGAAGGGGAGCCATCATTACCTATTTGCTTCACCACATGCGGGATAAAGAATGATCCCCTGTTGGCAATAACGGCAGCCATGTTTGCCATCTGGAGGGGCGTTGCACCTATCTCTCCCTGTCCAATGGCAAGCGATATTACTGTCAGAGCCTTCCACCGGTCCTTGCCATAATACCTGTCGTAATATGACCGCGTGGGGATGTTGCCGGCGAGCTCGTTGGGCAGGTCTATGCCCAGCTTATTGCCAAAACCGAAAGCAACAAGATACTCCCTCCACTGATCAAAGGCATCCTGCAACGATCCATATTCCTTATTCTCGAGAATGTTTCTGAAGGCGTTGCAGAACCATGAGTTGCACGACTGTGACACTGCCTCGATCAGGTTCAGCGGGGATCTGTGCGAGTGACACCCCACGGTCAGCGAGCCTGCATGATAACCCATGCTGCAGCTGAACAGCGATGAGGGAGCGATGACACCCTCCTGCAGCCCGATGAGGCCGTTCATGATCTTGAAGGTAGAACCGGGAGGATAGGATGCCATCAGCGCCCGGTCAAAGAGAGGTTTGATCGTGTCAGCCTGTAACATCGAAAAATTCTCCGACCTGACCCTGCCAACAAGCAGCCCGGGGTCATATGATGGCGATGAGACCAGAGCCAGTATCTCTCCTGTGGCAGGCTCAATGGCAACGATTGAGCCTGTCTTGTTGTGCATCAGCTTTTCACCGAACTCCTGAAGATTAAGGTCGATGGTAGACTTCAGGTTTGCCCCCGGCACTGCAACAGTGTCATAGCGGCCGTCAGCATATGAGCCTTTGATATTGTTATGAACATCAACAAGGAATATCGTCACTCCCTTGCGGCCCCTCAGTTGCTCCTCATACGATTTCTCAATGCCGCTGATGCCAATGTAATCGCCTGATCTGTAATACCTGTCGCGCGTAATGAGTTTGTTGTCAACCTCACCCACATACCCGAGCAGGTGTGATGCAACCGGACGGGTGTATTTTCTGAGTGTCCTCGACTGGACGTAGAAGCCCGGGAACCTGTAGAGCTCCTCCTGAAGCAGGGCATAGGTCTCCGATGAGATCATCTTCATGAATACCGAAGGAGCCCTGCGTGAGTATGACATTGCTGTCCTCATGCGGCTCCTGAAATCCTCATCTGTAATGCCTAGTATCTGGTTAAACCTTGCCGTATCAAAAGCACTGGTCTGCACCGGAATCACAAGAAGGTCATAAGCAGCCTGGTTATAGACGATAAGCTCCCCGTTCCGGTCATAAATCAACCCGCGGGCCGGATACTGCGTAACTGGCCTGAGCGCATTGTTCGCCGCAGACACACGGTAGGTCTTGTCAATGATCTGAATGTAGAAAAGCCTGGTAATAAGTATTATAGCAGCAATCACTACCAGTGCCATTATGAAGTATTTCCTGTTTGCGTAGCGGTCCTTCATGACTGTCTCCTCATCTGCGGGGTCTGATGAAGTCGAAGAGGACAACAAAGAATGTTGTTGCTGCAGTACTGAGCAACACTCTCAGCAGGGTATGGAAAAAGTTCCTCAGGGTGAAAAGCTCAATATAAAAAAGTGCCAGATGATGTACCAGCACAACCGTCAGTGAATAGATCAGGAACCATCGTAACCCGTTCCTGTATGCGGAGGGCGACATGTCAGGCTCGGAGGCCTCACCTGTCACGTTGAGTGACAGCACCCACGGGCGAACGAAACCGGCCATGACGGAGGCGAATACATGCACCCCTATGGTGCCGGAAAAAAGGTCAATGACAAATCCTGCCAGGAATGATAATAAAAGAAGGATCCATGAGGGCATGGCTACCGGCAGTATCAGGATGAACATTACGTAGACATAGGGATTGATATAGCCGCTGAACTCTATATTATTAAAAATCAACAACTGGAGTGCAATCAGGACAATGAAGGCAAGTGAATATCGAATGAGGCTGTTCATTGCACCACCTCCTCTTCCAGATTGTTTCTCTCCTCCCTGGTCAGGTTGCCTATCAGGTATACATTGGTAAGCTTCTTGAAATCGGCAGAGAGCAGAACCTTTAACGAGACAAAGTCGCCTCCCCGTTTCTGGTCACCGGTCAGAGCTCCAACCATCAGTCCTGGAGGGAAGATAGCCGAATAACCACTGGTAACGATGGTATCACCCTCTGCTATTGATACGTGGTGCGGTATCTCTGAGAGCCTGGCATAGCGGTAATTGGTTCCGTCCCACGCCAGGGATCCGAAATAGTCGTTTCGTGCAATGCTTGAGCTGAGCCTGAATTCGCTGTTAAGCAGCGACATGACCACCGAGTAATTTCGGGACACCCCTACCACTACACCTACCACACCATCAGATGAGGCAACGCCCATGCCATTGGTGACCCCGTGCTTTGAACCACGGTCAAGGGTGATAAAATTCTTTTGTTTGTTGACCGAATTATTGATTACCCGGGCATTCAGGTAAGTGTAGTTAATTCCGCTGATGGTATCCCTGACGGCTGTAAAGGAATCCTGAGGCGCTGATGTCAGTCCTTCCAGCCGGCGTCTGAGTGACATATTCTCCGCAACAAGCTCTTCATTGACCTGCCGGAGCCTGAAGTAATATGTTCCTCTGGCCAGTCCCTTTCCCATAAATCCTGACACATTGCGGGCAGCACCATAGAGAACGGTCTGGTGATAGTTATGCGAAGAAGAGATCATGATCAGAGCCACCGCTTCGAGCACAAGGAACAGGATCAGGGTTTTATACCTGAGCAGGAAGTTCAGCAGGCTTCTCATTCACGCAGCTGGTTTATCTCATCAGGAACGGATACTTCTCCACATTCTTCAGGGCAACACCGGTGCCTCTGACAACTGCGTGAAGCGGGTCTTCCGATACCCTGAACGGGATATTTATCTTGTCGGTGAGGCGCTTGTCAAGCCCTCTGAGCAGTGCTCCGCCGCCGGCAAGGAACACACCCTTGTTGACGATATCAGCATATAGCTCCGGGGGGGTCTGTTCAAGGACCTGCAAGACTGAAGCTTCAATCTTGGTGAGCGACTTGTCAAGGCAGTATGCAATCTCCTGGTATGAAACAGGTATCTCTATGGGAAGCGACGTCATGAGGTTGGGTCCGCGAACCACGAAGTCAGCAGGCGGGTTTTCAATATCAGGAAGGGCTGCCCCCACGGCAATTTTTATATCCTCAGCTGTCTTCTCTCCGATCTTAATGTTGTGCTGGTGCCTCATATATGACTGTATGTCTGCCGTGAAGCCGTCGCCGGCAACACGTATTGACCTGTTGCAGACGATGCCTCCGAGAGCTATCACCGCTATCTCAGTGGTTCCCCCTCCGATGTCAACCACCATACATCCTTCGGGTGCCTCCACATCGAGTCCTATCCCTATTGCTGCAGCCATGGGTTCATAAATCAGGTATACATCCCTTCCACCGGCATGCTCAGAGGAGTCGCGCACCGCCCTGATCTCAACCTCAGTGCTGCCGCAGGGAATACCGACTACCATCTTGAGAGAGGGTGAAAAAAACCTGGGACCAGTATTTATCATCTTGATCATTCCTCTTATCATCAGCTCGGCGGCATTGAAATCTGCGATAACCCCATCTCTCAGCGGTCTGATGACACGTATGTTCTCATGAGTTCTTCCATGCATCTGGCGGGCCCTCTCTCCTATCGCTATCAGCTTGCCCGTGTTCCTGTCAATAGCCACAATAGAAGGCTCATCGACAACCAGTTTGTCATTGGCAATAATATTTGTGTTGGCAGTGCCAAGGTCTATCGCAACCTCCTGTGAAAGAAATGAAAATAATCCCATAGGTCCTTTATGCTAATTCTTATTATAAGTTAGTGTTTAAAATGTCTTATACCTGTAAAAACCATCGCAACCCTGTTTTTATTGCAGTAGTCTATCGATTCCTGATCACGGACTGATCCTCCGGGCTGAACAACGGCAGTTATCCCTGCCTCGTGAGCTGTTGTTACGGAGTCGGCAAAGGGGAAAAATGCGTCTGATGCCATCACTGCTCCCTTGAGTGCAAATCCGAAGGCGCGGGCTTTCTCAATAGCCTGTTTCAGCGCATCAATCCTCGAAGTCTGTCCGATGCCGCTGGCGCAAAGCTGGCGGCCAAGGGCCAGAACGATGGCATTTGACCGGCTGTGTTTAACAATCTTATTCGCAAAGACCATATCAGCCAGCTCCTCATCAGATGGTTTCCTTTCAGAGACAGGCTTCATGTCTGAAGCCGTCTCGGTAGCCATGTCACGCTCCTGCCAGAGCACTCCTCCCAACATTGCCCTGAATGAGACCCCGCCGCTCTCAGTACCCCTGCGGCGAAGGATGATCCTGTTCTTCTTTGAGCTGAGTATCTCAACTGCCCTGTCGGTGAATGCCGGTGCAATAACTACCTCCAGAAATATCTTGTCCATCTCCGTTGCCACCGCCTCATCTATCTCCCTGTTGACTATAGCCACTCCGCCGTAGGCCGACACCGGATCACATGCCAGTGCATCCTCCCATGCAACCTTAAGGTTAGCACGTGATGCCACACCGCATGCATTGTTATGCTTCAATACAGCACATGTAACATCGTCAAACTCATCTATAAGGTTAATGGCCGAATCAATGTCCAGCAGGTTGTTGTAGGATATCTCCTTCCCGTGCAACTGCTCAAAGACTTTGTCCAGGTCACCAAAGAAGAGACCCTTCTGGTGGGGGTTCTCACCATACCTCAGGGTGTGTGACTCCGTCAGACTTTGTTTGAACACGGAGACATCACCGTTGCGGTTAAACCAGTTGAATATAGCCGTGTCATAGTGAGAGGTCATGTTGAACGCCTCGAGGGCAAAACGGTACCGGTCACCTTCAGAGACAGATCCTGCTCCGGTCTCAAGAAGCTGCAGGAGATCACCATACAAAGACCTTGATGAGACTATGAGTACGTCTGACCAGTTCTTTGCACCCGCCCTGATCAGCGAGATGCCCCCGATGTCTATCTTCTCAATGATCTCCTGGTCTGACGCCCCGGAAGCTACTGTCTCTTCAAACGGGTAAAGATCTACAATCACAAGATCGAAAAGAGTTATATTAAACTCTGCTACCTGCTTCATGTCAGCCTCATTGTTCCTTCGCGCAAGGATACCTCCGAAAACGCCGGGATGAAGCGTCTTGACCCTGCCACCAAGTATCGACGGATAGGTGGTCAAATCCTCTACCTTTCCTGCCCTGACCCCGACACCGGTAATATAATCATAGGAACCTCCCGTTGAGATGATGGTGACACCAAGACTATCAAGCTTCTTAACGATAGCTTCGAGGCCCTCCTTACAATAAACCGAAATAAAGGCGCTCCTTATTTTCATATCACTCATCATCAATAAGTTAGGTTAACGATGCCAAGGCTTGTGCAATCGGATAAAAATAGATATTTTTTTTGATTGGCAATGGTGCCCAAATAATTGAATTGATGAATTATTGCGGATGTTTGGATGTTTTTTATTTAACTATCTTTGGTCGGAAATCAAAGAAGGGATCATGTGGTTAAAAATGTTCAGGGAGAGTTTTTTGTTTGCATACAGCTCTGTTGCAGCCAATAAACTCCGCACTTTTCTGTCTCTTTTCGGCATCACAATAGGCATAATATCAATTATTTCCGTGTTTACAGTGTTCGATTGGATGGAGAACGGCATCAGGAACAACATTGAATCACTTGGCAATAATACCATATATGTTGAAAAATGGCCCTGGACTCCTGACCCGAATATAAAGTGGTGGGACATAATGAAATGGCCACCACCGTCAACGGAGGACTATGAAGCTTTAATCAGGAAGTCGCAGACTACCGCTGCTGTCAGTTATACCGTTTTTTCCGGTGAGACAATCAAATTCCGCGGCAATTCAGTCAGTAGCTCCGTGACTGCAGCGACGCATGATTTTGAGGATGTGCGGACTCTGGAGATAGAGAAGGGAAGATACTTCACCCAGTCAGAATCAGCATCGGGCAAGCCTGTGGCAATAATCGGTGCAGAGCTGGCTGACAAGCTGTTTGACAACATTGAGCCGTTGGGCAAGGAGATCACAGTTGC
The DNA here is from genome assembly GCA_002325785.1 of Bacteroidales bacterium UBA1458. Taxonomy (GTDB): domain Bacteria; phylum Bacteroidota; class Bacteroidia; order Bacteroidales; family VadinHA17; genus SR-FBR-E99. The sequence continues at coordinate 61,352 of DCSU01000105.1, forward strand.
CGGGTACAAGACCCAGGTGATAGGTGTGTTCAGGAAGGAGGGCAAAGGCGGGCTTAGCGACAGCGGCATGGATGAGACACTCCTTGTACCTATCAATTTCAGCAGGCAGTTCATAAACTTCCGTAATCCTTTTCTGAACTCAGACATCATGATCAGGGGCAAAGACGGAGTCTCTGTCCAGGAACTCAGTGACGAGGTAGTGATGATCCTTCGTGCCGTCAGGCGTATCGGGCCCGGTAAGGAGAACAATTTCTCGATCAACCAGGCCAGCCAGATCACCAGCACGCTTGAGCCTGTTTTCAGGGGAATTAACATAGCGGGATGGATTATCGGCGGCTTCTCGATACTCGTCGGAGGGTTCGGTATCGCAAATATTATGTTCGTCTCAGTGCGGGAACGTACAAGCATCATCGGTATTCAGATGGCCCTTGGCGCAAAGCGAAGGTGGATTCTTATGCAGTTCCTGACGGAATCTGTACTTCTCTCGATCACAGGCGGAATCCTGGGACTGATAATCGTCTTCCTGGGTACACTTTTTGTCAACTACTTTTTTGCGCTGGATATGTTTCTTACTGCGGGAAACATCATCCTGGCCATAGCAATCTCGGGTACAATAGGGATTATTGCTGGATTCGCTCCGGCGTCAGCTGCCTCGCGGATGAATCCTGTTGAAGCCATAGGGTATACCTTCTGATCTTTCCGTGAAATCTTTCCCCGGCCTCTTGAGCGA
>DCSU01000105.1:62112-69281 GCA_002325785.1 Bacteroidales bacterium UBA1458
GGACTCTCCGGCAAAAACTCCGTGTTCTCTCCGGCGGATCTCCCGGTTCTTACCTGTTTGCCGACACCCAGCCGGTAAGTTCTACGTACTGTTCCACAGAGAGCTGTTCGGCCCTCATTGAGAGATATGGCATATCACCGGCATCTGCCCGGATCATCATCCTGAGCGGATTGCGAATCATCTTGCGGCGCTGGTTGAAGCATCGCTTTACAACGCTGACAAACAGATCCTCATCACAGTCGAGCCTCTCCCGTTCGTTGCGTGTCAGTCGTATCACTGCCGACTTCACCTTCGGAGGCGGGGAGAAGACATTTTCATTCACCGTAAAGAGGTATTCAATATCATACCAGGCCCTCAGAAGGACGCTCAGAATGCCATAGACCCGACTGCCGGGGGCTGAGCATATGCGTTCCGCCACCTCCTTCTGCAACATGCATACCACCTCCGTCACCCTGTCGCGGTTCTCAAGCACCATGAAAAATATCTGGCTGGAAATATTATATGGAAAATTGCCTATCACGGCTATCCTTCCACCCAATGGCCCGAGGTCAAGCACCAGGAAATCACCCTCAATGATCTCATCGATTCCCGATACATTTTCACGGAGAAAGGCTACAGACTCGGTATCTATCTCCACCACCCTTAGCGATGGAAACTTCCTTTCCGCAAGGTACTGTGTGAGAACTCCCATACCCGGGCCCACCTCAATGACAGTGTCACAGCCGTCAGCCCTGAGTGCGTCGACAATGGCAGCGGCTATCCTCTTGTCTTTCAGGAAATGCTGGCCAAGATGCTTCTTGGCTCTTACTTTAACAGCTCCCATGGAGGCACCAGTCTGTCAGATCCGAATCCCGGTATGTGCACCCTCTCCAGAAGGTTCAACAGTCGCTTCAGGAGATTGAAATAGAGCGTCACGAACAGGAAAATATTCATGAGCCATATAATGATCATATTAAACCAGATGGTGCTGATTTTCAAACTTCCTATCATCTTGAATGGAGCATAGAAGTGGGCTCTGCCTGCGCGTGATCCTGGCGTCATGAGAACGGGATCAGCCTTCTGTATGAGCCGGTCTTCTGTCTCGTAGATTTTCTTCTGCACGGTGCGGTTCAGTACCATATCAGCAAGGTCATTGTTGTGCGAAGCAGTGCGTAGCCGCACCAGCTCTTCCTGGCCCGATTTGCGCACGAGGCTGTCGGTTATCCGGTCCTTGACCGCGGAATATTCAAGATACTTTGAACGAATACTTTTTTGTAACGAGTCAAGGAAGTCATTTACTATATGTGAGGCATCAGAATTGAACGGATACCTGTCTATCACCCTGATGGCAGGCCAGGGATCAATGCCAGCCTCACGGCTTAGCTCGCTGATGTGAAACTTCAGTTTTATGAGATTGCTTTCATAAATATCGGCATATTCTGGCTTGCCTGATGTAAACGCACATTCATTACTTTTCTTCTTCAGCTCGGGAATGAGAAATGACGACTGCCAGTCATACTGGCTGATCATCATCTCCGTCTCGAAGAAGGGTTTCATATATTTGTTTGCCCTGTGCTGCTCAACAGCCATGGCCTCGTATGCCCACCGTATTGTCATGACATCGCCAATGACCGGGACATAAATTTTTCTGGTAAGCGAATGGTGCAGGTCATCAAACCTTACCATCGCCCCGCCCAGAAGCAGCTGGGGGACAAGTACAAGGGGTATGAGGATATAGATGCTTATTACAGTTTTCATACCGGCGGAGATATTCAGTCCTACCATGTTCCCGAAGCAGGAGGTAGTAAAAAGTATCAGCCAGTGTCTCCACATCATCCCTTCCACCTCAAGGATATGGTGTGAGATGAGAACATACATCAGTATCTGAACAGCGGAGAGTCCGAAGAGAAAGCTGATCTTCGAAAAGAGATAGCTTGAACGACTGATATTAAGGTATTTCTCCCTCTCAATTATCTTTCTGTCCTTGAATATCTCCTCGGCGCTCACCGTCAGCCCGAGGAAAAGAGCCACCACAACGCTCATAAAGAGAAAAACCGGGTAGCTCTTGTTGTCAGAAAAGAGGTAGGCACCGTTGGAGAGATATTTTGATACAAAGCCCAGTATGAAAGCCAGCAACGGGGGTTCCAGGAGGTTTATTACCAGGTACTGTTTGTCGGCATACTTTCTTACCAGGTTCCTCTTGATAAAAGTACGGACCTGTTTCACCCTCTCCGGGATCCTGAAGTTGCTTGCCGGCAGAGGTTTCATCTCAGGCCTGCCGTTGAGTGATGGTTCCATCTTCTGGCGGTAGCGGTGGTACCACTCCACAGGTGATACCTGTCTCTCCTGTCCCTTTCTGCCATCCGGGTCAACCACCTTGGCCTCCACTATCTGGAGTATCTCGTCAGTCTCCACGTTGCCACAGGTGGGGCATTCGCTCTCGGCAGCATTCGCCTGTGAGGTCTCAGTCTTGAAATAGACAATGGCATCTACGGGGTCACCGTCATATATCATATACCCGCCCCTGTCAAGCACCCATAGCCTGTCAAACATTTTGAGAATGTCCGATGAGGGCTGGTGGATAATGACGAAGACCAGCTTTCCGTTTATAGCTTGGTCTTTAAGGAGATCCATGACATTTTCGGAGTCATGTGACGCCAGTCCCGAGATAGGCTCATCAGCGAAGAGCACAGCCGGCTCGCGCATCAGCTCCAGACCGATATTCAGTCTCTTGCGCTGTCCGCCGCTTATCTTCTTGTTGAGGGGATCACCCACAAGCATGTCGCGGTATTCGAAGAGATCAAGCTCCTTAAGCACCGAGATGACCACGTCATTGAGCTTATTCTCATCGTAATCGCCAAAGGTGAGCCGGGCATTGTAATAGAGGTTCTGGTATACCGTCAGCTCTTCTATCAAAAGGTCATCCTGAGGCACATATCCAATCAGGCCGTTAAGCTCTTCAGGATCATTGTGCAGGTCATACCCGTTAATATATACTGATCCGCTCTCCGGCTTCAGTTTCCCGTTGAGGATATTGAGCAGGGTGCTCTTTCCTACGCCGCTACCCCCCATGATGCCCACAAGATTACCGGACTTGACGCTGAAGCTCATCGGCTGTATACCGTTGTCGGACCCCTTGAAGTGAAATTCTATGTTCTGCCCCTCAAAGAGTATGTCCTCGACAAAATTTGATCGGATGAACTTTCTGAAGATGGTAGTATAATAGAGAGGAGCCATCCCCTGCCCCCTGATATTCACCCCGGGTTCAAGGAGGAACGGGCGCATGGGCACCACGTTGCGCCCCTTGAAATGAAGCGGGGCTTTACCCTCGTACATGAAAAGCATATGGCCTGTGCTACCGATAAAAAGCACGTAGATGGTACCCTTCAGTCCTCTTGATACCATATGATGCCATTCATGGTAATTGGCATACTTCGAAGCAGCCTCACCGATATTTTCCTCACCCTCTATGGAGAGGAAACTGTCAGGACTGATTTGATCATATCTCATCCCGAGCATGAAGGCGGAGGCATTGGTCTTCTCCTTGCCCGAGATGTTAAAGGTGCGTGCAACTATTTCCACAATAGACCACTCCTGATCGGAGATGGTGCCGTCTTCATAAACAAACTCCAGAAGCTGGAGAAAGACGATCATCCTCTCCTCAATGAAGAGCCCCTTCTTGATCTGTCTGCAGATATTGGTGATCTGAAAGGTGATCAGAGAGTTCTCGTCAGAGAGCTCCCCCTCTTCCACCGCCTTAAGCTCACGCTCATAGAAATAAAGATTGTTCTCATAAAGCTTGAAGTATTCCTCCTCAAGCTCCTGGTTGAGATACCTTCTGAGGTAACCGCGAAGGATCTTCTTGCCGCGTGATGTCACCCCTGCCGGGTTTACGGTAGAGATAATGGCAAAGATGTGTATCAGTGCATGTAATACTGATTCCCTCATAACCTCAAAAAAAGACCGCAAGTTTTGTTTGCGGTCTTACAGTGTTTCTTTCTGTTTACTTAATAAGATCAGACCTGACAGCAGTCACGGCCTTTTTCATAGCCTCAATGTCCTCAAATGTAAGGCTCGTACCAATTGTGGCATAAATTTCACGAACGGGCTGCAAGGCGGTAAGCATTCTGGAGACGAGAGGATCTTCAGTATGGGGTTTGGCCAGCTCCTCGAAGAGCTCAAACGACTTTTTCTGGTCGAGAAGAACCGTCTCAAAACCTGTGAGGTGTCCGCCTGACTCAGAGACAGCAAGGGTGAGATACATCCCCTCAACCCATGCGCCGCCAACCATCAGCAGGGCCAGGTTTGCCTGACCTGCATCAACCATGTATGCGTAGGTGCGGTCAAAAGCTCCGGTAAGAGTGGTAACCAGGGTGTCCCTGTTGTCAAAATTGGCCTTGATAACGTCATACAGAGATTCGTCATAAATCTTAGAGAGATTCTGCTCAAGGGCCAGAGTACGGATAGCCGAGAGAAAATCGATCACATCCTGCTGCATGTTATACAGGGTGGCATAACTGAGATCAGCACCGTAAATGCCGAGATTGACTGATCTGCTGTAGCTCTCAACATATTTACGGGCGCTGGCAGGCGGGTTCGTTGAACCGATTATGTAACCCAGGTCCATGTCAGTTAGCTTCTTGAGGACCTCGACAGAGGTGGGAAGAGGATATACATTCTCCTCAATTTTCTGCTCCAGGGCTTCAAGCTCAATCATGTTAATCGCTTTCTGCTTTTTGGACTCACCCCTGTTCTTGCAGGAGTATGCACCGGCAACTGTCAGGATCATTACAGCAACCAGTATTTTCGTGAAATTCTTTTTCATAAACCTTCGTTTTGGTACTTGTATTTGATGGTAAAAATAAAACTTTTACGCATCAGAGGAAATAATATTTCAACAATAATTTATGTTCCTTAAGAATCACTGAATTATACACTATAAACAGCACGAAAGTAAAGGTTGTTCATTGCCGAAATATGATATCTTTGCATCCCGGAACATTATTAAATTCCATATGTGGAACTTTGATGAGGTGATCAACCGGGAAAATTCCAGTTGCATCAAGTATGATTTTAGGGAGGAGGTTTTCGGAAGAGCTGATGTAATACCCATGTGGGTAGCCGACATGGATTTCCGGACACCAACCTTTATAACCGAAGCTCTGTCAGCAAGACTGGAACATGAGATACTCGGGTATTCATACAGGCCCGACGGGTATTTTTCTTCTCTGACAGGCTGGATTGCAGCGCGTCACGGATGGGATGTCAGGCGTGAGTGGATTGAATTCAGCCCGGGGGTGGTACCGGCGCTGAACATGTGCACCCTGGCCTATACCGGTCCGGGTGATGAGATCATCATCCAGCCGCCGGTTTACACCCCCTTCCACGGAGCCGTCCTGGATCACGGCCGCAAGCTGGTGCATAACAACCTGCTCGAGACTGATAACGGGTGGGTCATGGACCGTGAAGGCCTGCAGCGGCTTATCACCCCGGCAACAAAGATGCTCATCCTCTCCAACCCTCATAACCCGGTTGGAAGGGCTTGGACACGGGAGGAACTTATTGAGCTTGCGGAGATTTGTCACGATAAGAAGATAGTCATCCTCTCTGACGAAATACACTCTGACCTCATCCTGCCGGGAAGCAGGCATATACCCCTGGCATCCGTCTCCGAAAAGGCCGCTGCCATTACTGTAACCTGCATGGCGCCAAGCAAGACATTCAATCTGGCTGGTCTCTCCACATCGTCAATGATAATACCCGATCCGCTGCTCATGGAGAAATACCGCAGGACACTGGTAGGGCTTCACCTTCACCTGGGGAATATTTTCGGGAATGTGGCCTCGGAGGCAGCTTATACTCACGGCCAGGAGTGGCTTGATGAGCTGATGCAGTACGTGCAGGGCAACGTCGACCTGGTGGTTGATTTCTGCCATGAGCATCTTCCTCAGATAAAACCGGTGAGGCCGGAGGCTACCTATATGATATGGCTCGATTGCCGGGCGATGGGGCTCAGCGGACAGCAGCTTCAGCAGTTCTTCGTGGATAAGGCCGGCGTGGGTATGAATGAGGGATCACGCTTTGGTCCGGGCGGGGAAGGATTCATGAGGATGAACCTGGCATGCCCGCGGTCAGTGGTGAAGAAGGCCCTGAGACAGATAGAGAGCGCAATAAATTCATAGATGAGAAACAACGACAGACTGAGTGTCAGACTAACCCTTGAGGACGGTACTGTTTATCGCGGATGGTCTTTTGGTGCACCCGTGGCCGCTGCCGGCGAGGTGGTATTTAATACCGCTATGACCGGGTACCCCGAGAGCCTGACTGACCCCTCCTACCGGGGACAGATACTGTGCCTCACCTACCCGCTGGTAGGCAACTACGGTGCACCGGGCAAAAATGAACAGGATGATCTGTATGTGTTTTATGAATCGTCAGGAGTGCATATCTCTGCCCTCATAGTGTCCGATTACTCCTTTGAATACAGCCACTGGAATGCCATCGAGAGCCTCGACGATTGGCTGAAGAGAAGCAATGTGCCGGGCATTTACGGCATTGACACCCGGGCGCTGACTAAAAGGATCCGTGAGAAGGGAGCGATGCTTGGCAAGGTGGAGCCCGAGGGAACAACAACAGAATTCTATGACCCCAACAAGGTCAACCTGGTGGCCGGGGTGAGCACCGCCACACGCCAGGTTTACGGCAGCGGCCGGTACCGTATTATGCTGGTCGACTGTGGGGTGAAGTACAATATCATCCGTAACCTGCTGAAGCGGGATACAACTATCATCAGGGTTCCGTGGGACTATGATTACACTGCCGAGGAGTATGACGGTCTGTTCCTTACCAACGGTCCCGGTGACCCGAAGATGTGCCGGGCAACAATAGATAATATAAGGAAGTCGTTGGATGATGACAAGCCGATATTCGGCATATGCCTGGGCAACCAGCTGATGGCTCTGGCTGCCGGTGCCGACACCTACAAGCTGCGTTACGGACACCGCAGTCATAACCAGCCGGTGCAAATGATGGGTACTGACAGGGCGTATATCACCTCGCAGAACCACGGCTTTGCCGTGAACAACAACACCCTGCCCGCAGGCTGGGTGCCGCTGTTCGTCAATGTGAACGACAACACCAACGAGGGGATGAAGCATGTCTCGAAGCCATTCTTCTCGACTCAGTTCCAC
>DCSU01000063.1 GCA_002325785.1 Bacteroidales bacterium UBA1458
TGAAAAGATCTATCCCTTTGCAGAGTTCGAATCCATGTTTGGATCATCCATATATAAATCGCCGACTTCGGGCGGCACAGAAGATGTGTACCGCTATTCACTGTTCATGGCAGGCCTGTCTCTGGGCGCTGCAGTTCCAATTGGCGACAAGGTGACATTTGATATGACGGCAGGTTATATCAGGATCGCATGGAAAGAAAAAGAAGACAATGAGGAAGATTTCAGTGAAATTTATGTAGGTCCGACTGTCAGGATGGGGTTCACCATATACCTCTAGTTTTTTTGTTAGGATATCCTTAGGGTATTATCCATTAAATATCAATATTTTATTGTCACTTACGAAACCTTTCAGGATCCGTATGGAGATATTCTTTTGCCCTGCACGAGGTATTGATGTGAAGCTTTTTTCCTACCTTAATCCCAAATTTCACGCGAAATGAAACGGATTATCTTATTGGCCCTTATCCTGGCAACAGCTGCAGCTGTTAGCGCACAGGATGGAAAGAAGCTGACGATTCTGCATACTAACGATTTTCACTCTCACCTTCAGGGTTATGCTCCAGAATCAGCATATACGCCCGGGGTGGCAGATGATGATCAAACAGTTGGAGGACTGTCACGCATAGCCGGAATCATCACCGAAGTACGAAGGGAGAATCCGGGATCGACACTCGTGGTCGACGGCGGTGACGCAATGATGGGAACACTGTTTCACGCACTTGAAACCGAAACGGGTTTCCAGCTTCCACTAATGAAAAAAGCAGGATATGAAGTGGTGGCGATGGGTAACCACGACTTTGACTTCGGGCCTGCGGCCTATGCGAAGATAATCAGGAAATCAGCAGAGCGGGGAGAGATACCGGTAATGCTGATGGGTAACGCCGTCACTGATCCGGACGACGCCGGTGATGATGCCTTTGAGGCAGTAATCAGAGACGGACTTATCAGGCCCTATGTGATTACAGAAAAAGACGGAATCAGGATAGGTATTTTCTCGGTGCTGGGGAAGGATGCTGATGAGTCGGCCCCTTATGCTCCCCCGGTGACCTTTGAGAAGATTACCAGGTCCGCCAAAAAGCTTGTCAAAATTCTCAAGGCCCAGGAGTGCGATGTCATTATATGCCTCTCTCACAGCGGCGTTTCAAAGGACAAAAAGGGAAACTGGGCAGGTGAGGATGCAGAACTCGCCCGCAAGGTGAAGGGTATTGACCTTATAATATCAGGTCACACTNNCACTCATACCCTGCTCAGGGAGCCACTTGTTGTGAACGGGGTGCCTATTCTTCAGACCGGCAGCATCGGCAGTTTCGTCGGCAGGGCTGATATCACCGTAACGGGCAATGGCATCACTCTTGACAGCTACAGACTGATACCCGTTGATGACAATGCCGGCCATAATGCTGATATCCAGGCAGCAATAGAAGAACAGAAACTCTCCGTTGATAAAACAGTTCTGTCTCCGATGGGACTGGGTTACGAAATGCCCGTTGCTGAAGCCCCCTTCACCCTCCTCTGTGATGAACAAGGTGATGTTGCCGGAAGCAATCTTGGTGCATTGATGGCTGACGCGATATACTATTATATTAACACTGAGGGGACAGGAACTGACATCGCCATGGTTGCAGCCGGCGTGATACGCGATCCGATACTCCCCGGTACACAGAGCGTGGCTGACCTGTTCAGGGTTATGTCACTTGGCTCAGGTGATGACAATGTGCCGGGATACCCGCTCTCAAAACTCTGGGTTACCGGCCGCGAACTGAAGAGTATTGCGGAGATACTGATAATGTCTTCATCATCAACTCCCGGACACTTCTGTTATTATTCCCACCTTAAGATTGAATATGATCCTGATGGAAAACTTCTCAGAAAGATATCCAGGCTTGAATTTACCGACAAAGAGGGGATTGTGACTGAGGTAAATACCTCCAAAGACGATACCCGCCTGTACTCAATCGTTGCAAACTCTTACATGCTCGACTTCGTAGGGATTATTAAGAAGATGTCTTTTGGACTGATAAATGTTATTCCGAAAGACGCCGAGGGAGTGGCTGTGTCAGATATGGATAAATCGGTCATCGACCTTAACCCTGAGACAACCGGCATACAGGAGGGGAAAGAGTGGCTGGCGCTGGTGAAATACCTGCAGCAGTTTCATCCTACGGAAGAGGAAGGGCTTCCGGTAATACCTGAACTGTATCGAAATCCGCCACGGTCACTAATATCTGTAAGTAGCGGCAGGTGATTATCAAGGCCAGACATATTCCGCTCTTTGTCCGTTTCTTCAGCCTCTACTCCCGGACCGGACTAAACCGTTACTTTCAGAATGTTGAGTTTATCTGCAGCGCTGACACCACGGGCAGACCTGTGCTTCTCATCGGAAACCATTTCAGCTGGTGGGACGGGTTCATCGCGTACCGGCTCAACGATCTCCGTCTGCATAAGGTTTATCATGTCATGATGCTTCAAGATCAGCTGGAAACGAGGCTCATTCTGAACAAAGCAGGCGCCTTCTCAATAAAAAGGGGATCACGCTCGGTGGTGGAGTCGCTCCATTACGCATCAGTCCTGCTGCATGATGATGAAAATATGGTCGTGGTCTATCCACAGGGTACAATTACATCTTTACACCGCCGGCCGGTAAGGTTTGAAAAAGGGACTGAGCGGATTATCGCCGGCGCTTCAGACAATTTAATGATCCTTTTTTATGTGGCGCTTCCAGACTGGTTTTCTGCAAAGAAAGCGGGTCTTACCGTCAGGGTTATTGAATATACTGCCAAGGAGAGGTCAGCTACAGACCTGGAAGAGACTTACAATATGTTTCTTGAAGAGTGTATAGCCAGACAGATGCCTTCATGATACTGACTGTAATCGGAATTCTCATCCTTTACCTCACATTCCTCCGGTTTGCGGTGGCGATGGTGAATATGCTGTCACGTCCCTATCTTCCCATACCACCTGGGGAATACGGAAAACTGCCCTCACTTTCGGTGCTCATTCCGGTCAGAAATGAGGAAAAAAATATAGGCACTCTGCTTAGCACACTTACCGCGCTTCCATACGGTGACGCTGAGATCCTTGTCTATGATGACGGATCAACCGACGGCTCTGCACTGGTCATTGAAGGTTATATGCGCCTTGACAGCAGGGTGAAATATCTCCGGGGCTCTGATTTGCCGGAAGGCTGGACTGGCAAGAACCGGGCATGTCATAACCTTGCAGCAGAGGCAAGGGGAGAATACCTGCTCTTCCTTGACGCCGATGTTCATGTGGGGAATGACCTTATCCGGAATGCAGTCTCTTATTCATTGAAGCATAACCTGACCCTCCTGTCAATGTTCCCCGGACAGGTGATGAAGACAACCGGAGAGAAGATTGTTGTGCCCTTCATGTTCCGGATTCTCCTCTCGCTGTTACCCTTGTTTCTTATACGTCGCTGTTCCTGGACCTCTTTCTCTGCCGCCAACGGACAGATGATGCTCTTCAGGGGCAAAGCCTACAGGGAGCACCGGTTTCACGAAAGGGTAAGGGATCAGATGGCAGAGGATATTGGAATAATGAGGGAGGTTAAGAGGTTACGGCTCAAGGGAGAGACGCTCGTTGGGCGCAGGGAGATCAGGTGCCGCATGTACCGTAGCTACATGGATGGAGTAAACGGCTTCTCCAGGAATATCTTTTCGATGTTCAGCAACAGTATCCTGTTTTTTCTTCTGTTTTCTCTGACGGGTCTGGCGGGCTGGGTTGTTTTACTCTTCCTGCCCTGGTATTTTTTAGTTTCATATCTGTTGATGGTTGTATCTTTGAACGCGATGATAGCAATAACCAGCGGACAGAGGGTTACAGAGAGCTTGCGGTGGCTGCTTCCAGGTATCTGGGCGTTCTATCATATTGCTGCTGTGGCAGTGACCAAAACAATTGCAAAGAGCTATGAGTGGAAAGGAAGAAGAGTGAGATGAAATGGATAATCATATTTCTGCTGATGTTTATATCTTTCTTTCTGTCAGGATCACCCATGCCAGTGTCAGACTGCAGCAGCTGCACCATATACAGGGGCTACATAATTGGCGACATGCAGTTGTGGAAGAAGGGTATAGACGAACTGCAGGCAGATTACCGCCGTGAGCCGGCATCATGTACCCTTTATACTCTGGCCGAGGCCAGGTATGGTTATATTGGCTTCCTCCTCGGGACGGGAGACAAGGATGCCGCCAGACCTCTCATCGATGCCTTTGAAAAAGATATTGAGCTCCTTGCAACTTTCCCTGAATACAAAGCTGAGACGGAAGCATTCAAATTATCGTTGCTTGGCTTCCGTATAGGCCTGAATCCGGCCCGGGCTGTAACTATTGGCCCCAAGGCGCTGAAACAGCTGCATATAACCATAGAGTCTGGCGATAACAACGCGGCAGTGTGGATTGAAAAGGCAAATTCCGAGGCCTACATGCCTGCCTTCACCGGCGGCTCAAAGGTGAAAGCCGCTGCGTCTTACCGTGAGGCCCTGCGGCTGTATGAAGCTGACAAAGGACTCGCAGACTGTAACTGGAGATACCTCAACACCATGGTCCTGCTCGGACAGCTGCTTGAGAAAATGGAAGATTACAAAGGCGCCCGTGAGGCATACTTGAGAGCCCTGAAAAGAGAACCCGCTTTCCAGTGGGTGAGAGATGAATTGTTGCCTGCAGTTGAAAATAGATTAAATTGATTAGCCTGCTTGTATGACTAAGAGAAAAGCATTAATTATAGGAACCGGACTGGGAGGATTGGCTACGGCACTGCGCTTGAGCCGCAGAGGCTATGACGTGGAGATGGTCGAGATGTACAGTCAGGCAGGAGGGAGGCTCAACCAGCTCACCTCGGCCGGGTTTACATTCGATATGGCACCCACATTCTTCAGCATGAGCTATCACTTTGACGAGTTTGTGAAGGATGCCGGGATTGAGATGCCATTCAGGTTCGTGCAGATTGACCCGCTTTACCATGTCAGTTTCAGGGGCAGCGCCAGGAATTACATCATTTATCGTGATCTCGACCGGCTGACGGAGCAATTNNATTTGAATCTATTGAACCGGGTTTCCGCGACCGTATGGAGAGGTTTCTTGCATCCTCCGGCAGGTTGTTTAATGATATAGAAAAGGGGGTATTGTCAAAGAACTTTACCTCACTGCCTGATTTCATCTTCCAGATGACAAAGCTTCCGGTAAGACATGTACCAAAAATATTACGTTCGGTATGGGGAGAGATGAGCCGCTACTTCAACTCCTACGAGGTCAGGGTGATATTCTCCCTCGTCTCATTCTTCCTCGGAGCCACGCCGTTCGATACTCCTGCAGTCTATACCCTGCTCAGCTATACGGAGATGGTCCATGACGGCTATCATAATGTGGAGGGCGGCATGTACCGTATTGTCGAGGGCCTCGTCCGCGAGGCTGAGAAGGCCGGGATACAGATACATTATAATGTCACTGTCGCGGGCTTCGAAGCCGATGGAAAACGAAACCGTGCATTCATTGACACAACCGGAAAGAGGTGGGAGGGTGACATATTTGTTGTGAATGCAGATGCTGCCATGTTCCGTGGACGCGTATTTCACCGTCCGGCATTCAGTGACAGCAAGCTTGACCGTATGCAGTGGACCCTGGCGCCATTCACAATGTATCTCGGGGTGAAGGGCAAAATGGAGAATATCCATCATCATAATTACTTCCTCGGTGACAGGGATTACGAGAGTTACTCGAAAGGGATTTTTCGCAACAGGGTATCCCTGGATAAACCCTATTATTATGTTAATGCCAACGCTATCTTTAATCCGCAGAGTGCCCCCGATGGCTGTGAGAATATATTCATCCTGGTGCCTGTGCCTGACCTCAGGTTTAAACCAGACTGGAGTGACAGGGACCGAATTGCCGATGGGGTTATACGTGACCTCTCCGAGCGTACCGGACACAATGTGGAGGCTAACCTGATGACAAGAGTGGTGCTTGACCCCGTTGACTGGCAAAACATGTTCGGACTGTACCGCGGTAGCGGGTTGGGACTGGGGCACAAGATGACCCAGGTGGGAGGATTCCGTCCGTCAAATAAGGATGAGGTATTCTCAAATGTTTGGTATACAGGCGCTTCAACAGTACCCGGCACCGGGTTGCCCATGGTTATCATAAGCTCAAAACTAACAGTTCAGAGAATTGACAATGAAGTTGACTCTATATGATGAAATCTCCCTGAAGTGCAGCCGTGAGGTTACTTGCGGCTACAGTACATCATTCTCCCTGGGAATAAAGATGCTGGCTCCACGGCACCGCCATGCAGTATATGCCATCTACGGGTTTGTACGCCTGGCGGATGAGATAGTGGATACCTTCTTCGATCAGCGTCAGAGGGAGATGTTTGACAGGTTCCGGCGTGACACTGCGGAAGCTGTCACAGACCGCATAAGCACGAACCCTGTGCTGAACAGTTTTCAGTGGGCGGTGAATAAGTACAAGATAGACAATGAGTTCATCGATGCTTTCCTGTGGAGCATGGAGATGGACCTAGATAAGAAGAATCATGATCAGGAGAGCTACAAGGAGTACATTTACGGATCTGCCGAGGCAGTGGGCCTGATGTGTCTACGGGTTTTCTGCTATGATGACCCTGAGCGGTTCAACCGTCTGAAGGAGCCGGCAAGGAAGCTCGGCTCGGCATTCCAGAAGGTCAATTTTCTGAGGGATATAGGGAGCGATTATGTTGTCCGCGGCAGGATATACTTCCCGGGAGTCGATTTCAATAAATTCACCGTGGAAGATAAGAAAATGATAGAGAATGATATAGCCGCTGAGTTCCGTGATGCCCTGACAGGCATCAGGAAGCTTGACCGCGGCAGTCGGCGGGGAGTCTACCTGGCTTACTCATATTATCTTGCACTCTTCAGCAAGATCAGGAAGACACCGCCGGAACAGGTTACCGGCAGGCGATTCAGGATATCCGACGGAAGGAAGCTTCTGCTGCTGTTAAAAGCAGTGATTTTTGACATCACAGGTCTGATCTGAAAGAAAATTATGAAGGGAAAGGCAGTAATTATAGGGGCAGGGATTGGCGGTCTGGCAACGGCTGTCAGGCTGGCGGTCAAAGGCTACGACACCCACCTTTACGACATGAATCCTGAGCCCGGAGGCAAGATAGGAGAGCTGTTGTTGAACGGCTGCCGTTTTGATACGGGCCCGTCGCTCTTCACTCTTCCCTCACTGGTTGATGAGCTTTTTAGCCTTGCCGGAGAGAATCCGCGTGACCACTTCAGTTATATCACCCTGCAATCGTCGTGCAGGTACTTCTACGACGACGGCAGCCTGCTTAATGCCTGGACGGACAGGGAGCGTTTTGCAGCAGAAGCAGAGAGTGTCACAGGGGAACCGCGTGAGAATGTGATCGCCTTCCTCGATGAGTGCGCTGAATTGTATGATCTTGCTGCAAATATTTTCATTTTTTCACCCTTTTACCAGCTTGACAACTTCCGGAAGCCCGAGTCGCTGAATGTAGCCCGCAATTTCCGGAAGCTGAATGCCTTCTCCACCATGCATGAGGTGATAAAGAGGCATTTTAACGGCAACAGACTGATACAGCTTTTCGACCGGTACGCAACATACAACGGGTCAAGCCCTTACCGTGCTCCTGGTACACTTAATGTGATAGCTCACCTTGAGCACAACCTTGGGGCCTATTTCCCGGAGAAGGGAATGCATGACATAGTGTCGGCAGTCTCCGGACTCGCCAGGCGGTGCGGGGTTACCGTCCATTACGGTGAGCCGGTGCTGTCAGTTCTGAAGGAGAATGGAAGGGTTACGGGGATTGAAACAACGAACGGCATAATACCGGCAAAAGTTGTTGTATCTGATGTGGATGTAATTCCTTTCTACAGGAACCTGATGAAGGAGGAGAGGCAGGCACGCAGGCAGGAGCGTCAGGAGAGAAGCTCCTCGGCGCTCATCTTCTACTGGGTCATGAACAGGAGGTTTGAAGAGCTCGATCTGCATAATATATTCTTCTCATCAGACTATCCCGGGGAGTTCAAAGCCCTTGGTAAGGGGGAGGTGAGCCATGACCCCACTGTCTATCTCTTTGCATCATCAAGGGTTGTTGAATCCGATGCTCCGGCAGGTAAGGACAACTGGTTTGTCATGATCAATGTCCCGTATGACAGCGGGCAGGACTGGGCAAAGGTAGTCAGCCAGGCACGTGCGGATATTATTGCAAAGGTCAGCAGGAGGCTGTGCTTACAGGTAGCAGAGTCCATTGAGGCGGAGAGAGTGCTTGATCCGCCGCTGATAGGGAAGCTTACGGCGTCACATCGCGGGGCCCTGTATGGCAGCAGCTCCAACAGCCGTTTTTCCGCATTCAGGCGCCATCCCAATGTGAAGAGCAGATATCAGAACCTGTGGTTTGTAGGAGGGTCAGTTCATCCGGGAGGTGGCATCCCGCTTTGTCTCGCGTCAGCAAAGATTGCATGTGACATGATACCCCCTGCAGATCGATGACAGGAGGAAGACGCATCCTTAATTCAACTGAGATCCTTATCTGGGTCTACGGTGTGGGTCTGGCCGGGATGCTCATTCCCTTCACACGCGACCTGTTTATCATCATCACACCCCTTAACCTGCTGTTTGCAGCTGCCTATCTCTTCTATGGTCAGATGCCTTCCCGGAGGGTCATGATAATGGGTCTTGTGATTGCCGTTGCATCATTCCTAATTGAAGCAGCCGGGGTAAACACAGGAAAGATATTCGGACATTACACCTACGGAAAGGCTCTGGGACCGGCCCTGTTGAACACCCCGCTGATAATCGGGCTCAACTGGTTCCTGTTGATTTACTGTACCAATGTTATCAGCAGGCAGCTATGGGAGTTATTGCCGGTGCGGGTAACCGGAAAGGGAGCGACTGTGTACAGGTCTCTTTTTGTAATATTTACCGGGTCGCTCCTGATGGTGATCTATGACCTGTTCCTTGAGCCTGCGGCCATGAGGCTTGACATGTGGTCATGGGAGGGGGACACAGTACCCGTGCGCAACTACCTGGCATGGTTTGTCTTCTCTGCCATTTTTCATTCGGTGGTGAGGATGTGGGGTGAGGAATCAATTAACCGGAAAGCCTTTCCGTTGTTTGCGGTGCAGCTGGCTTTCTTTGCTGTTATAGATCTGTTCTATTGGCTGGCATCGTGAACTGATGTCTCAACAAGTATTCTTTCAAAATGGTTTTCCAGGTGTCTGCGCATTCCCTCACGGAATTCGTCGGGCGTACCCTTCTTGAGCAATGACACCAGCTCCGTCTCTTTAGGTATTGAGCCGCCGGGTTTCAGTTCCTTATAGATAAATACCTCGATGAGGCGCATCTCAACCTTATCAACGAGGCTGCTGGTATCTATTGTATTCAGCTCTAACCTTAAGTCCCGATTGTCTATTAATTATGATGTCCAAAATAATCTTATACAAAAAAAAAGAAAGAAAACCGCAAAAAGTCTGCACTAAATATACTAAATTCACTAATGCATAGAGACATATGCAACATAAGACCCCGATCATGAAGGATCAGGACTTGCATTGAGCGATAAATTGATAAGTAATATAACAGGCAAATGAAAAAGAGTATTATCCTTACGCTGGTCTGTGTGTTTGTGACACTAATATTGCATGCACAAACGCCGGAACCGCTGACAAATAATTCAGTCATCAACATGACTAAGGCAAACCTGTCTGACGCGGTGATCATTGACTTGATCCGGAACTCGGAACTGAACTTCGACCTTAGTGATGAGGGCCTTAAAATCATGGCCGGGGAGGGAGTGTCATCTGCGGTTCTGGATGTTATGAAGGAGGCTACAGCATATTCGGCGGCGGGATCTGTCACTTATAAGCCGGCGGCGGCTGAGGCACCGGCTACTGCGGAGGAGGTAACGGAAGAGGTAGCGGAAGAGTTTGCGTCAGAGATACCAGAGGTGGCGGAGATAGCCCATGAGATTGCGGAAGTGGTACCGGAGAAGATACCGGAGGAGGTAGCGGAAGAGATAACAGAGGAGGTAGTCGAGGAGCCAGAAGAGGAGGTAGAGGAGGAAGTTACTCCTTCAGCTGGAGTTCAGGCAGAGGAACCAGTTGACCTGGCGGAATCCGTTGTTCCTGCGTCTGAGAGCATGAGCGTCACTCTGGAAGTGCTTAATTATGTGGCCCCGCTTGCGGAACTGATCAGGTTCAATGAGACGGAGTTTAAGACACTTGAGGTCAATATCTCTGAATGGGATAAGCAGGTGAGGACACTTCTTGCTGACATCAATAAGGTAAAGGACCAGATGTCCATGGTTGAGAATGAATTAAGAGACAAGAAAAATGCTGATACAAGAACATTTACTGCAGATATCATGGCCCTGAAGAAAAAGCTCGATATATACCGGAAAAACTACCAGCAGTCGAAGGAAATCATGGCAGACGGGGGCCAGAAGATCTTAAAGAAAATTGAGGCTGAGATGACCGCCAGGGTTCGTAATCTCAGCAAGGCTTACTCCACCGCCGGGCAGATGATTGGGTCTTCTGATACAGATCCTTCAGCAGGAGAAAGGTCAGTGGAATTCTACTACGATAAAAAAGAGATCAGCCAGGCTACAACCCCTTATATGTCATATGCAACCGATATGCTTTTCTGGTATCGTAATGAGATGACAGAGATAGCAAATACCATAAATGAATGGAATCCTCGTGTTTTTAGGATTTTAAAGGAGGATGAAAATCTCAGGAACCAGCTTGACTCCATGGAACGTAAGATCGAAGAGCTGAAATTAAATTCGAAACTGAATAAGGATGAGATATCTTCGCTGAAGAAGCAAGTCTCGACGATTGAAAAAGGGAGAAAGCGTCTTGCGGGTCAGATGAAGGATGATGCCAGGGAGCTGGCATCGCAGCTTAAACAGGTCAGTCAGAGGAATCAGGACTCAGTAAAGGAGCGGTTCGCTGATATAATTGAGAATACTACCTACTCCTTCGTAGAAAAATCTGGTTTCTGATTATGTGTCTGTTTGGTTCTTCCGGACCAGGAAGTTGACTTCTGCATATTTGTCACGTAACTTTGATTGAACAAAAAAATAAGCAGATNNAAGACCTTGATCAAAATTGTTTATTGGGCGCCAAGGATACTGTGTATTCTAGCCATCCTATTCATCAGTATGTTTGCGCTTGATTCATTTTCATCGGAGCGTACCTTCTTGCAGAGCCTCCCGGGCTTTTTCATTCACCTTATACCTTCATTTGTCCTGACTCTGTTCCTTGTCATTGCATGGAAATGGGAACTTGTCGGAGGAATTATTTTTTCTCTGCTGGGTATAGCCGCAACACCATTAGTCTTCAATAATAATTTTCGGAATAACCAGTCGGTGGGCACAAGCCTTGTAATAATCCTCACAGTTACCGCACCATTCATAATTATAGGAATTTTGTTCATTGTAAGTCATTTTCTCAAAAGTCGAGGCGCTGCCGCAGTTAAATAGCCATTGAACTTTCGGGCCGGGGAACTGTTTTCATGATAGTAGAGTTTAATTGAAATACTTTTTGAGGTGAAAAAAGGTGTCTCCCCTGAAAATATTGATGATTACATTGCAGGCTGCCCCGTGCAGCTGCACGGGAAACTGAATGAACTCATGGTTATCATCAGAAAAGCTGCTCCGAANNCCGGGGTTTTTCCTTAACGGACCGTTGGTGTATTTTGCGGCTCAGAAAAATCACATAGGTTTTTATCCGACCCCGTCAGGTGTTGAGGCTTTCAGAGAGGATCTGACCGGATATAAAACATCTAAGGGTGCCATCCAGTTTCCCAACGACAAACCGTTGCCTTTCCAACTTGTTTCCAGGATTGTCATGTTCAGGGTTAAGGCNNCAGCCGGTAGGAGAACACCTTAATCAGATTTCACATGCTGCATATAAAAGGACACCTGCCGGGATCCAATGAGATTGCATTGAATCGGTGTTCTCTTTTTGTGAATCTGCACCTCCAATACAGTAAAAATATCCACGCAAGGCTGGTCTGACCGCAGGGTTTTTACCAGCCACGGTTACAATCCCTTCCTGATCCGACCATATCAGATCAAAAATATTTATTCGTATATTGCTCTTAATC
>DCSU01000117.1:0-6945 GCA_002325785.1 Bacteroidales bacterium UBA1458
GAAGGCGGTCGTCACACCCCGTTCCACAATAATTACCGCCCGCAGTTCTATCTCCGTACCCTTGACATCACCGGCGAGATTCAGCTTCCGGAAGGAACAGAGATGGTAATGCCAGGTGACAACGTAACCATAACCGTTGAGCTCATCTACCCGGTTGCAATCAATAAGGGTCTCCGTTTCGCTATACGCGAAGGTGGCCGGACAGTTGGTGCAGGTGCAGTAGTTGAGATACTTGTTTAAGACCTTATTAAATATATATAAATGGTAACCGTGCGCGCAGGCGTGCGGTTACCATCCAAATGTACACGGGTGTAGCTCAGTTGGTANNCGAGTCTCTCCTCCCGTGCAAAATCGGAGTATTAATTATGAAGATAGCTACTTATTTTAAAGAATCATATAACGAACTCATGCACAAGGTGACATGGCCGACATGGAGCGAACTCCAAAGCAGTGCCACACTTGTACTGGTCACTTCAGTAATCCTCGCCCTGGTAATATGGGCCATGGATTTCATCTTTGACAAGGCGATGGGTCTGATTTATGGTCTCTTATATTAAAATCATAACGGTCACAGATGAGTGAAAACGTTAAGAAGTGGTATGTGCTCAGGGCTATAGGCGGCAAGGAGAAGAAGGTCAAGGAATATCTTGAGAGTGAGATTGTACGCCTTAAGCTGCAGGATTATATCACCCAGGTGCTGATACCTACGGAGAAGGTCTACCAGATCCGGGCAGGCAAGAAGGTGAGCAAAGAGCGCACATCTTTTCCCGGTTACATCATCGTAGAGGCCGCTCTGGTGGGTGAGGTCCCCCATGTCTTGCGCAATATACCCAATGTCCTCGGATTCCTGGGGACGCAGTCGGGAGACCCGACACCGATACGGAAGGCGGAGATCAACCGCATCCTCGGAAAGGTAGATGAACTGGCAGCCAGCGAAGAAGAACTCAACGTTCCTTTCGTCGTGGGCGAGACGGTAAAAGTAATAGACGGCCCCTTCAACAGCTTCTCAGGAGTTATTGAAGAGGTCAATGAAGAGAAGCGCAAGCTGAAAGTGATGGTCAAGATCTTCGGACGCAAGACCCCGCTCGAGCTGAGCTTTATGCAGGTAGAAAAAGAAAGTTAGGGAATTAAGGAAATTGACAGCCGTGAATTATAATGCTTCCTTAAGCGGCCGTCATGCTCTCGCTATAAACAATGCAAATTTTTAATTATGGCAAAAGAAGTTGCTGGATTAATCAAATTACAGATTAAAGGCGGAGCAGCCAATCCATCTCCACCCGTAGGTCCCGCTCTGGGTTCCAAAGGTGTGAATATCATGGAGTTTTGCAAACAGTTCAATGCCCGTACACAGGACAAGGCAGGCAAGGTCATACCGGTGATCATCACCGTGTACAACGACAAATCTTTTGAGTTTGTCACAAAGACCCCCCCTGTTGCAGTTCAGATAATTGAGGCTACCAAAGTAAAGAAAGGCTCACCAGAGCCAAACCGCAACAAGGTGGCATCAATATCGTGGACCCAGGTAAAGACTATTGCAGAGGATAAAATGCAGGATTTAAACTGCTTTACCCTCGAATCCGCGATGAAGATGGTGGCTGGTACGGCCAGAAGTATGGGTATCACCGTCACAGGTGCATTCCCCGGTAAATAACTAACTAAGTGAATAGAAATGGCTAAGCTTACCAAGAATCAGAAGTTTGCCCTCGAGAAAATCGAGCAGGGCAAACTCTATACTTTGTCAGAAGCGGCAGCATTGGTAAAAGATATCACATCAACGAAGTTTGATGCCTCGGTCGACCTTGATGTCAGGCTGGGAATTGACCCCCGCAAATCGAACCAGATGGTTCGCGGTGTCGTCTCCCTTCCTCACGGAACAGGTAAGGAGGTCAGGGTTCTTGCCCTGGTCACCCCCGACAAAGAGGCTGAAGCAAAAGAGGCCGGAGCCGATCATGTGGGATTGGATGAGTGGGTTGAGAAGATCAAGGCAGGCTGGACGGATGTCGATGTAATTATTACCATGCCCTCAGTGATGGGTAAGATAGGTCAGTTGGGACGTATACTCGGTCCCCGTGGTCTCATGCCGAACCCCAAAAGCGGAACGGTGACCATGGAGATCAGTAAGGCTGTCAAGGAGGTTAAGCAGGGCAAAATCGACTTTAAAGTAGATAAAGCCGGTATTGTCCATGCTTCCATCGGAAAAGTATCCTTTGAACCTCATAAGATCGTTGAAAACGCAAGGGAATTTCTCTTTATGATCAACAAACTCAAACCGACATCGGCTAAAGGAACATACGTAAGAAGTATATTCCTCTCAAGCACGATGAGCCCCGGACTGAAAGTTGATCCCAAGAGCCTTGAAGTTTAACTGAAAGCAATAATTCAGAGAGATTATGAGAAGAGAAGAAAAAACCGATATCATCAACAGTCTGGCTGGTACCCTGAAGGAGTACAGTCACTTTTACCTGACTGACACTGCACAGCTCAACGCTGCTGACACCAGTGATCTCAGAAGGAAGTGTTTTGAGAACCAGATAAAACTGGTTGTCGTTAAAAACACACTCCTGAAGAGAGCCCTGGAGCAGGTGGGACTTGAGTGCGGAGAATTGTTCCCCGTGCTGAAGGGCTCAACTGCTGTAATGTTCTCGAACAACGGAAATACACCTGCCAAGATGATCAGGGATTTCCGCAAATCGCATCCTAAACCCCTGATTAAAGGCGCTTATATTGAAGAGTCAGTATATGTTGGTGACAACCTTCTTGAGACCCTCGTGGCTCTCAAGTCAAGAGAGGAACTCATCGGCGATATTATCATGCTTCTGCAGTCGCCCGCGAAGAACGTCATCTCCGCGCTGCAGTCAGGCGGTTCAACAATTCACGGTGTTCTGGAAACACTGTCAAAAAAGTAATAATCATTAGTTAATCAAATTAAAAATTCCTATAAAAATGGCAGATCTTAAGAAATTTGCAGAAGAGTTGGTGAACTTAACCGTGAAAGAGGTTAACGAGCTTGCTAAAATATTGAAAGATGAGTATGGCATTGAGCCCGCAGCAGCGGCAGTTGCAGTTGCAGCACCCTCAGCAGGCAATGACGCTCCGGTAGTAGCCGAGAAGACTTCATTCGATGTCATACTTAAGAGTGCAGGCGGCCAGAAACTTCAGATCGTCAAGCTGGTAAAAGATCTTACCGGCCTTGGCCTGAAAGAAGCAAAAGCTGTTGTTGATGCCGCTCCCGGTGCCGTGAAAGAAGGCGTATCCAAGGAAGAGGCAGAGAACATTAAGAAAACATTGGAAGAATCAGGAGCTGAAGTTGAACTTAAATAAGTTATACCTGATTACCGGGTTTACAGGTTTAGTTCCGCCACCAGGCGGAGCTAAGCCTTTTTGTCATTTTTCATAAGTTCACTTAATCCAACCATCAATGTCCTCTAAAAATAACGAACGAATTAGTTTCGCATCCAAGAAAGAGCAGCTTGAATACCCTGACTTTCTTGAGATTCAGTTAAAATCTTTCGCGGAGTTTTTCCAGCTCGGCACCACACCCGAGAACAGGAGGAAAGAGGGCCTTTACCAGGTCTTCATGGATAACTTCCCGATTACCGACACCAGGAACAACTTCGTGCTCGAGTTCCTGGATTATTCCATTGACCCTCCCCGTTACACCATAGATGAGTGTATCGAGAGAGGCCTTACCTTCAGCATCCCGCTAAAGGCAAAATTAAAGCTTTACTGCACTGACCCTGAGCATGAGGATTTTGACACTGTCATACAGGATGTTTACCTGGGTGTCATTCCATACATGACCGAGCGCGGCACCTTCGTCATCAACGGTGCAGAGAGAGTTGTCGTCTCACAGCTCCACAGATCACCGGGTGTATTCTTCGGTCAGAGCGTCCACGCCAACGGTACCAAACTCTATTCGGCACGTATAATCCCCTTCAAGGGATCATGGATCGAGTTTGCCACCGATATCAATAACGTGATGTACGCATACATCGACAGGAAGAAGAAGCTTCCCGTCACCACTCTTCTCAGGGCCATCGGCTTTGAGGGGGACAAAGACATTCTTGAGATCTTTAACCTCGCAGAGGAACATAAGGTCTCCAAGGTAAGCATCAAAAAACTCGTAGGCCGCAAGCTGGCAGCCAGGGTGCTACGCACATGGGTAGAGGATTTCGTTGACGAGGACACAGGCGAGGTTGTCTCCATTGAGCGTAATGAAGTGGTGCTCGACAGGGAGACCGTAATTGAGAATGATCATGTTGACCAGATAGTTGACTCAGGGGCAAAATCAATCCTGCTTCATCGCGAGGATATGAGCCTCTCCGATTTCGCTATCATCTACAATACACTGCAGAAAGATCCCTGCAACTCCGAGAAGGAGGCTGTGCTCTATATCTACAGGCAGCTGCGCAATGCAGAACCGCCGGATGAGGCCACCGCACGCGATGTCATTGACAAACTCTTCTTTTCAGACAAACGTTATGACCTTGGCGAGGTTGGACGCTTCCGCATCAACCGCAAGCTGCACCTCGATATACCCATGGATACAAAGATCCTCACCAGGGAGGATATAATTGCCATTATACGCTACCTGATTGAGCTCATCAACTCCAAGACGGATGTAGATGATATTGACCACCTGAGCAACAGGAGGGTACGCACAGTTGGCGAACAGCTCTCGGCACAGTTCAGTGTCGGTCTGGCCCGTATGTCACGTACCATCCGTGAACGCATGAACGTGAGAGACAACGAGGTATTTACCCCCGTTGACCTGATCAACTCAAAGACTCTCTCGTCAGTCATCAACTCATTCTTCGGTACCAACCAGCTGTCGCAGTTCATGGATCAGACCAACCCGTTGGCGGAGATGACACACAAGCGCCGGCTCTCAGCCCTCGGCCCTGGCGGTCTGTCGCGTGAACGCGCAGGCTTCGAGGTGCGCGACGTGCACTATACGCACTATGGCCGTCTCTGCCCGATAGAGACACCTGAAGGTCCGAATATCGGTCTTATATCATCGCTCTGCGTATATGCCAAGATCAATACCCTTGGCTTCATTGAGACACCATACCGTGACGTTAACGTCGGGAAAGTGGACCTGAACAATGAGAATGTCAAGTGGCTTACCGCCGAGGATGAGGAATACCTCACCGTAGCTCAGGCCAACGCTCCGCTGAATGATGACGGAACCTTCACCAACCCGAGGGCCAAGTCAAGGCTTGGAGCAGACTATCCTTACGAGGAGGTCACCAAGGTACAGATGATGGATGTGGCGCCCAACCAGATTGCCTCCATTGCCGCATCACTGATACCCTTCCTCGAACATGACGATGCCAACCGCGCGCTCATGGGATCGAACATGATGCGCCAGGCAGTCCCGCTGGTGAAACCCGAGGCTCCTATAGTGGGCACCGGCCTTGAAGCACAGGTGATCAAAGACTCAAGGATACTGATTGTTGCCGAAGGTGACGGAGTGGTTGAGTTTGTTGACTCAACCGAGATCGTAATAAGGTACAGCCGTACTGACGAAGAGAAGTTCGTGAGCTTTGACGACGACGTCAAGCGCTATACACTGCCTAAATACCATAAGACAAACCAGAACACCACCATCAACCTCATTCCCATTGTAAAAAAAGGAGAGAAGGTTTCCAAGGGACAGGTGCTTACCGAAGGGTACGGCACCAAGAACGGTGAACTGGCTTTGGGCCGAAACCTGAAGGTGGCGTTTATGCCCTGGAAAGGATACAATTTCGAGGATGCCATAGTGCTCAGCGAGAGAGTTGTCCAGGAAGATGTCTTCACCTCTGTGCATATTGATGAGTATATCCTCGAGGTGCGCGACACCAAGCGGGGGATGGAGGAGCTTACCTCCGACATACCCAACGTAAGCGAAGAGGCTACGAAGAACCTCGACGAAAACGGGCTCATCCGCATAGGTGCTCAGATACGGCCGGGTGACATACTCATCGGTAAGATCACCCCCAAGGGCGAATCAGATCCCTCCCCCGAGGAGAAGCTCCTCAGGGCTATCTTCGGAGATAAGGCCGGAGACGTGAAGGATGCTTCACTCAAGGCCGGACCGTCGCTCGAAGGCGTGGTAATTGACAAGAAACTGTTCACCAGGGCTATCAAAGACCGCAAGGCGAAGACTGCAGAGAAACCCCTCCTTGACAAGATTGACGCCGACTTCAACAGGTCGGCTGATGACCTCAAGGCAAGGCTGGTTGACAAGCTCTTTATACTGGTTAACGGCAAGACCTCGCAGGGAGTGAAGGATTATCTGAACGTAGACGTCATCCCCAAAGGTGCCAAGTTTACCCTGAAACAACTTCAGGAGATTGACTACCTGAACATCAACCCCAACAAGTGGACGACAGACAAGAAGAAGAATGACAGCATCAAACAGCTGCTTCACAACTATGTCATCAAGTACAAGGAGGTTGACGGTGTCTCCAAGAGGAAGAGATACAACATCACCATAGGCGATGAGCTGCCTGCAGGCATCGTAAGGCTTGCCAAGGTATACATAGCCAAGAAGCGTAAGATAAGGGTTGGAGACAAGATGGCCGGCCGTCACGGTAACAAGGGTATTGTTGCCAAGATAGTCCGCGCCGAGGATATGCCTTTCCTGGCTGACGGAACCCCGGTGGACATCGTGCTTAACCCGCTGGGTGTGCCCTCAAGGATGAACCTGGGACAGATATATGAGACTGTTCTCGGATGGGCAGGGAAAGAAATGGGAATGCAGTTCTCAACCCCGATCTTTGACGGTGCGAAGCAGTCAGAAATCCATGACCTGACGGAAAAGGCAGGCATACCGCGCAACGGAACCACCTACCTGTATGACGGCGGTACCGGTATACGGTTTGACCAGCCGGCAACAGTGGGTATGATTTATATGCTCAAGCTGGGCCATATGGTTGATGACAAGATGCACGCCCGTTC
>DCSU01000117.1:6981-7187 GCA_002325785.1 Bacteroidales bacterium UBA1458
TGGGCACTGGAAGCTTTCGGTGCAGCACACATTCTCCAGGAGATACTCACCATCAAGTCTGATGACGTGATAGGAAGAGCCAAGGCATACGAGGCTATTGTCAAGGGAGAACCGATGCCCATGCCGGGCATACCCGAATCGCTCAACGTGCTTCTGCATGAACTGCGCGGGCTGGGACTGAGCATCAACCTTGAGTAATTAAGCCG
>DCSU01000117.1:7259-7711 GCA_002325785.1 Bacteroidales bacterium UBA1458
CTTGACAAGTCAAGCGGCGAGGTCCTGAAGCCTGAGACAATAAACTACCGTACCTACAAACCTGAACGTGACGGCCTCTTCTGCGAGAGGATATTCGGACCGGTCAAGGACTATGAATGCCACTGCGGAAAATACAAGAGGATACGNNCGTCTGCGACCGCTGCGGCGTTGAGGTTACGGAGAAGAAGGTCAGGCGCGAGCGCATGGGACACATCTCACTGGTGGTTCCCGTTGCTCATATATGGTACTTCAGGTCGCTGCCGAACAAGATCGGCTACCTCCTGGGACTTCCTACAAAAAAGCTTGACAGCATCATCTATTATGAGAGATACGTAGTCATCAATCCCGGCGTGAAGGCCGTTGATGGCGTCAAATACCTCGACTTCCTCTCTGAGGAGGAGTATATGGAGATAGTGGAGACACTGCCCAAGGAGAACCAGTATCTTGATGAT
>DCSU01000117.1:7727-7912 GCA_002325785.1 Bacteroidales bacterium UBA1458
TTCTCGATGAGCTTTCTTATTCACTGCGTCACCGTGCCAACTCTGAAACATCTCAGCAGCGCAAGAGCGAAGCTCTTAAGAGACTGCAGGTTGTGGAAGCCTTCAGGGAGTCAAAAAACATCAACAGGCCGGAGTGGATGATCGTTAAGATCGTTCCGGTCATACCACCTGAACTGAGACCTCTC
>DCSU01000117.1:7990-8142 GCA_002325785.1 Bacteroidales bacterium UBA1458
CGCAATGAGAAGAGGATGCTCCAGGAGGCTGTCGACTCACTCTTTGACAACTCCCGCAAGGCCAACGCTGTCAAGACTGACGCCAACAGACCCCTCAAGTCGCTCTCCGACAGCCTCAAGGGCAAGCAGGGACGATTCCGTCAGAACCTTCT
>DCSU01000092.1 GCA_002325785.1 Bacteroidales bacterium UBA1458
CGCCAGTTCCGCGAGATCCCGGGTATTATGGAAGGGACAGGCAAGCCTGACTATGCCAGGTGTGTGGCTATCTCAACCGCCGGGGCACAGCGCGAAATGATGCTTCCCTCACTGCTGGCAATAGCTGTACCGCTGGTAATAGGCCTGACCCTGGGTGTTCCGGGCGTTGTGGGTCTGCTGATGGGAGGTATGACAGCAGGGTTCACCCTGGCCAGCATGCTCAACAACTCGGGCGGTGCATGGGATAACGCGAAGAAGTTCATTGAGAAGGGTAACTATGGTGGCAAGGGCAGCCAGTCGCATAAGGCCGGCGTCGTGGGTGACACCGTTGGTGACCCGTTCAAGGACACATCAGGTCCCTCGCTGAACATCCTCATCAAGCTTATGTCAATGGTCTCAGTGGTTATGGCCGGTCTGACCGTGACCTGGAGCATAATGGGCTAACATACAGTTGGTAAATAAAACAAGAGGCTGTCTCAATGCAAATTGAGGCAGCCTCCTTTGTTATATTCCGGTCGCTGTAGGCAGTGGAAAATTATTCAATGAGGTACGGAATTCATTCGAAAAATAGCATGATTTCATTGATAAAAGTATTCTCCACGAAAAAATGAAAACATCATACCATGAAATTATAAGAGAACAGGCAGACAGGAAATATGATCATTCCGCTTAATGGATATGGCCAACCGGAGACTCTTCGATGACAAGCGGGTAGCTGTTTATTGTTTCCGGCGGGAATGCTGACCTGACGAAGCTTCCGTTCGGTCAATGCGCCTGAAGTAGGCGATGATTGGATAGTGATCCGAATACCTGGCCTTCACAATGTCAAAGTCGGTGCAGTGAAACTCCTCATTGTAGAGGATATAATCAATCCTGTTGGGCGGATACTTGCCCCTGTAGGTGAAGCCGGCGCCGTAACCCGCCTCCACAAAGGCATCCTTCAGCCCGCGCCTCATCTTCCGGTATGTGTATGACACGGGCGTGTCATTGAAGTCGCCCGTCACTATCACCGGATAGGGCGAGGTCTCCATATGCCTCCTCACCCTGTCTACCTGAAGAGCCCTGCTGGCAAAGCCTCCGGTGAGACTCCTGTAGATCCCTGCGATATTATCCATCGAGCTCCCCTGCTCCTCGCCGGCAAGCTCGCTAAGGAGGGTGCCCTCCACACGGCGCAGACGGAACGACTGCAGGTGGTTGTTATAAATGCGGAAGGTGTCGGTGTCAACGACAATATCAGTAAAGATGGTCAGCGACGATGATCCGGGGTGGATGACATCACCGCGGTAGAGAATGGGATAGCTGGTCACGGTGGCTATGCCGTAACGACTTGCACTGCCGCTCTTGATCAGCTTGAAGTGGGTGTACAGCGTCCCGCCGAGGGCCTCCTTCAGCTTCCTCTCTCCGGCAGATGGATCGCCCTTGACAAAATACTCCTGGAGGCAGAGGATACCGGGGTTCTCCTTCCTGATCAGCTGTAGCATCTTGCGGTGCGTGTCCTTCTCGGTCTCTTCATAGAAGTTGAAAAGCCGTATGTTGTAGCTCATCAGCTTGAGGTCGTGATGCTCCTCGTTGCCATGGTTGGTGAACCTGATGAAGTTGTGTATGTAGCCGAAGCCGATTGCGAGGGCAAAGGCGGAGATAAGCGCATAATACCACCTGAAAAGGACGATCCACATCAGAACCATCACGATGTTGGCGGCGGCGATGTATGGATAGGCCAGCCCGAAGAGAGCCGGGAAGGCGGTGGTGGCAGGGTTGACATAGATCGAGAGGTAAGCAAGCAGCAGCAGCAGGACAAGAACAACGTTCACTGCCAGCAGGATATTCCGCGAGAATCTCTTAAGAATGTTATCCTTTTTTCTGACTTTCGCTGAAGAGGATCTCTTTTTCTTCCCTGGTAAGACTGTCATAACCTCCTTTTGAGATCTTGTCAAGTATATAGTCAACGGCCTTTTGCCTTTCGGCCCTGGCCTTGTTGTAGTCGTGATCGGTCTTCGTCTGCCGGGCATCGGACTCCGTTTTCACCTTTTTATAGGTCACCTTCATCTTTTTCCCCGGCTTGAAGAGATTAACAAAGAAGTCCAGTATACTGTTTATCCAGGAGCCGATATCTTTCCCGTTTTTCAGCCCGTACCCGTATGCCAGTCCCATGAGTGCCCCTCCTATGTGTGCTATCTTGCCCCCGGTGTTCACTGAGAAGTCGAAAACCGAGGTGATGAGGAAGGTGATGAGCGCCAGGTACTTCAGTTTGACCCTCCCGAAGAAGAGCAGATGCAGCTCCATCTCGGGTAGGTATACCGCTGTGGCAATGACGAGGGCCATCACCGAGGCGGATGCTCCGAGAGCGATGGAGACATGTACCGTATCGGCAAATGCGGGGAAGATGTTAAATACTGCAACGTAGAGGAGGGCTCCTGCCAGTCCGCCCATGATGTAGAGCGAAACCAGCCTGCGCTGGCTTAGATAGGCCAGGAATATCTTGCCGAACCACCAGAGCCACAGCAGGTTAAAAAGCAGGTGGATGAATCCCTGGTGGGTAAACATGTATGTCAGCGGGGTCCATGGCTTTGTCATTAAAGCGTCAATTGATGCTGGTACGGCAAGAAATGATATGACCGTCGGGGCCAGTCCGGGGCTGGCGGCGAGGACGCCTGTCACCTCTACTATCTTGATAAGGATAAAGATGGCGGCATTGATATATATCAGTCTTGTGAGGGCCGTGCCGTTTTTGAATGATCCCTTTATCTCATCCCAGATGCTCATCAGTAGAGTGTTTTTGTGGTCTTGCGCCAGTAGCGTATGAGAATATACCCAAAGATCATGCCGCCGAGGTGCGCTGCGTGTGCCACGTTACTGCCCGGGCTGGTGATGGCAAGGTAAAGCTCGATGGCGGCATATCCCATCACCACGTACTTCGCTTTTACGGGGATGGGTGGAAAAATGAACATGAGCTGGGTATTGGGGAAAAGCATTCCGAAGGCCAGCAGCACACCATAGACGGCTCCCGAGGCGCCTACCACGGGCACATTTAGTATCGAGTTCAGTCTCCCCATCTCCGCGTCTGCAAAGTTCCTGCCCTGGCTGATAGCCTCGCCGCCGCTGTCATAGACCAGCTGGAGCTGTTCCGGAGAGATGACGCCCATGACTCTGTTATACTGGATATACTGCACCAGCTCAAAGAAGAAGGCTGCGCCGAGGCCGGTGACGAGGTAGTATATCAGGAACCGCTGCGAGCCCCACACCTGTTCAAGCACCCGCCCGAACATCCACAGGGCGAACATATTGAAGAGGAGGTGTATGAAGCCTCCGTGCATAAACATATGTGTCACCACCTGCCATGAGCGGAAAAATTCGGACTTTGGGAAGTAAAGTCCCAGGATGCCGGTCAGGTTGATCCCTGGCATGATCTTCAGCAGTTCTGTCAGGAGTAATAAAGCCACGTTGATTATGATGAGGTTCCTCACCACCGGGGGCATGCCTGCAAATATTCTGTTCATCTTGTGTCGTCTCTGTTTTCAGTCGGCAAATTTAGCCATTCTGAACGAAATTCAGCTGAATCTTCGGTCAAGCTCCTCAAGAGTGATGATATTCATCACTGTTTTGCCTGTGGGAGAGTAGTTTGGCATGGCGCAGGCGAAGAGCATATCGAACAGTTCCTCCATCTCGGTATGTGTGAGAGGCATGCCGTAGGGTATCGCCGACGCCCTGGCCATGGAGAGCGCCACCCTCTCGCGGGCCCCTATCGAGGGGTCGCTCATGGTATGCTTGTATTCGGCAATCAGTGTCTCGAGCATCGTCAGGGGGCTGGCATTACGACTGTCGGCCGGGTGGCCGGTGATGGTCGCGATGTTGTCTTTGCTGCATTTTACCTCAAACCCCAGCGTCTTCAGCTGATCGCCTATCTCTCGAAGTATGACGATGTCGCCCGGGTTGAGCTCTGTCTCCACAGGGAAGAGCGACACCTGTGCCGGTCGCGGGCCGTCGCCCAGGGAGGCGAGATACTTCTCGTAGAGGACCCTCTCATGAGCTCTGCGCTGGTCAATCATCATGATGCCCGAGATGACGGGGCACATGATATACCTGTTCTTTACCTGGAAGAAGCGCCGTTGTGCCGTCGCACCTTCGTTGCCTGCCTCCTGTTCGCTGCGTGCGGTGATTGTGAACAACGACTCCCACCCCCGTGGTGTTACGTGTTCCGGATCGCCCTTCCATGTGGTGCCCGGGCGCTGGTATTCGTTTCCGTCGAAGGGATTGAAGGTATGGTCTACCTCTATCTCAGGGTGCGGCGGTGCCGGGGTGTTGCCTGAGAAGACCGGTATCTCCACCGCCCCCTCAGGCCCGAAGTCGAGTGAGGGCACCACGTTAAACCGTCCCAGCGCCTCGCGCACTGAGGCCAGCATGATCTGCCACACTGACCGCTCATCCTCGAACTTGATCTCGGTCTTGGTGGGGTGGATGTTGACGTCTATAGAGGCCGGGTCGGCGGTCATGAAGAGGAAGTATGCCGGCACGGTGTCGGGAGGGAGTATGCCCTGGTAGGCCTCTAGCACGGCGCGGTGCAGGTAGGGATGTCTAATGAACCTGTTGTTGATAAAGAAGAACTGCTCCCCGGCTGAGCGGCGTGCGTTCTCTGGCTTGCCGGCAAAGCCGCTGATAGAGACTATCGTGGTGTTCGTCTCCACGGTGACCAGGTTCTGGTTATAGTGCTTGCCGAAGAGGGTCACGATGCGCTGACGGTTGTTGCCCGCCGGGAGTCGGTATATCTCCTGGTCGTTATGGATAAGGGTGAATCTGATCTCCGGGTGTGCCAGTGCCACACGCTGGAACTCGGTGATTATGTGTCGGAATTCGGTGTTATCCGACTTGAGGAACTTGCGGCGGGCAGGGACGTTATAGAAGAGGTTTTTTACGCTGAATACTGATCCGGCGGCGCAGGAGCAGGGCTCCTGTCTGATGACCCTTGAGTTGTTTATCTCCACCAGTGTGCCGGCCTCATCCTCCTCACGGCGTGTGCGCAGCTCGGTCATGGAGACGGCCGCCACCGAGGCGAGGGCCTCACCACGAAATCCCTTGGTGGTGATTGAGAAGAGGTCGTCGGCAGATGAAATTTTCGAGGTAGCGTGACGTTCGAAGGCCAGGCGGGCGTCGGTCTCGCTCATGCCGCTGCCGTTGTCTATCACCTGCACCAGCGTGCGGCCGGAGTCGCGTATCACCACGCTTATCTCCGTGGCGCCGGAGTCGACTGCGTTCTCGGTGAGCTCCTTGACGACAGAGGCGGGACGTTGTATGACCTCACCTGCGGCAATCTGGTTGGCTACGGAGTCGGGGAGGAGCTTTATAATGTCACTCATCGGTGCGGGTTAGAAGCGTAGGTAAAGGTATATGGCCAGGACCATGACAATAATGATGACGAGTATTCTTATCATGGTGTGTCTTTCTACCTGTTCCTTTCTCCTGTGGAAGTAGTTAGTCATATCTCCGCGCATGATCTTAGACCTGTATACTGAGCCCTGATCCCTCCCGCTTTCGCGGGACTGCGTCGCTTTGCTCCTTGTGTGCTCTGTGCCCTCCCGCTTTAGCGCGACTGCGTCGCTTTGCTCCTGGTCTGCTCGGTGCTCTGCGCTCTGTGCCCTCTGCCCTGTGCCCTGTGCCCTGTGCTCGTTGCCCCAGGACCTGCGCCTCTCTTCCATCTCCTCCTTTGCCGGGTCGTAATAGCGAGGCACGTAGTTGAAGCCGCGCGGTTTGGTCTGTTTAAAGAAGCTTGGGATCGCCATGATGCAATTTTTACAAAAATAGTAAGAAAAGGCTGAATTCTAAATTCCCGGGGGTTTAACCCCATTATAAGGTGTAACACTTTTTCTTACCTTTGTGAATCTTAAACCAGGAACCTGAAAATGAAGCTTCTCATCACCTTTGCCGGGAGTGCCGGGCCTTTAGCCGGTGTGGCTGACCGCATTGGCAGGGTGATGAACGGACTGGGTGCAGAGGTGACAATTCTGCCGATGACATGTGTCGATTCTGTGAAGGGTTTTACTGCGGTGATAGCCGGCAGCATGGAGAAGGGTGGCAGCTGGGTGCCTGAGGCGATGGAGTTTGTACGCCGGCATCAGGGGCCGCTCAACAGAAAGCCTTTTGCCCTCTTCACTGTCGTGCCTTCGCTGGCCTCGGAGAAGGGTGCGGAGTCGCGCATGGTTGTCATGCAATACACGGCGCATGTGCGCGGCATGGTTCATACTGTCAGTGAGGGGTTCTTCAATGGCGCTGATGAGCAGAGCAAAGAGCCTCATCCAGGTGAGAGATCGAAGTTCAAGCTCAGGGTTCTGTTAGGGCTGCTCAGGGAGGGTGACCGGAATCACGGGGAGATTGAGACATGGGCGGCGAAGCTCCATGAGAAGCTGGTACAGTTGTCGGGGCACGGGGCGAAGCGTCCGGTGCACGGAATGTAGATCTGGAACAGGTAGCCGGTTGGCAGGGTAGGACCGGAAGGAGGCGGATTAACTACTTACAGATTCTATTGCATGATAGTGTACTCCTCGTCCTTCGCCGGTTTTTAGTAATAACCCTTCTTTAACCAGAAAAGCCAAATCCTTTTTCAACGTGTTGCGTGAGTAGCTTTTTAACTGGCTTGCTATTTCGCCGACCTGTGCGGTTTTATGGTCATTTATATATTCCAGAACGCTTTGTTGACGCTTGTTTATTACTGTCTTTAGCCTACTGTATATTTCGTATTTAGCTGCAAGTCTATGACTTAATCCAATCAGGCACTCCAAAAAGAACATTATCCAACTGTCAATACGCTCATTTTCCTTGTACCGGTTCTTCTGACATTCAATCAATGCCATGTAATATGCCTCTTTCCTTTTTTCTATCATGTTTTCAAAAGAAACGTACTGGATAAACCTGTAATCCTGCTTCATTAAAAGCAATAAAGTTAAAAGCCTCGACAAACGGCCATTACCGTCCTGATAAGGGTGGATAGACAAAAACTCATAAACAAAGGCAGCCGTTATCATCAACGGATGTAAATCTTTCTTTGCCAACTTTTCCTTTGCCCAAGCAATTAAGCCCTGCATCTCACCAGGTGTTAAATGAGGCTCTGTTGTCCTGAAGATAGTTCGATTANNGTTCGCTGTGTTCCATCCGGATAATTGGCCACTACCTGGTTGGAAAGAGATTTGTACTGACCTTTATGTCTCTGGTCCTTGTCACTGTATTTTAGAAGAATGCCGTGCATTTGATGGATATAGCGTTCTTCCAGGTCAATATCAGGATAACTTTCCAAAATAATCTCCAAAGCTTCGTAATAGCCAACTATCTCTTGTTGATCACGGCTTTGCATCTTCGTTACTTTTACTGACTTTAGAAGTTTTTCCACTTCTTCATCGGTAAGAGTTGCACCTTCAATACGGGTTGATGAGCCTATGCTTTCTATTGTGGCAATCTTCCTGAGCTCTTTCAGGTATTTGCTTTGCTGGCCTTCGATTGCTTTCCAACTGCCATTGAAGGTGTCTATAATGCTAAGTCGCTGACTTATTTGCTGATAAACCGTACTATTAAAGTCCAGTTTTATCTTCATGTGATCAGACATATCCATTTTGTATCCATATTTATCCAAAGGTAATAAAAATAACAGAAATATCCATTACGTATCCAATTATATCCAATTTCTCCAGTAAAAGTGTTACCAATCTGAAAGGCTAGTCAGGTTTATTTGCCCGGATGCCGGTTTAATGTCTGATTAATGGTGTTTTGAAGATTATTCCCCTGGCCCAATGAGTGCTTTTGAGATGCACATTTTTAAAGAAGGCATTAAATAAATTTCGTAAAACACTTGACATTATTAAAAAACCGTCATAAATTTGAGATGCTGCATTTCTAAAACTATTTACATGAGGTTTTGTAATTTTTATTGGCATACCGCTGGTGCATTCTGGTGTAGCCATACAAAACGTTTCCCGTCAGATGAACAAGTAACCGGGAGTGGTATGTAACCTAATTTTTGTTCCGCCATGAAATTCATCCCAAAGGAGCTTGTTGATAAAGTATTGGAAAGTTACCTCTCAGTTGTGACAACGAGGAGTAGGTCTGTCTACTGGCTGATTATAATTATTTTACTTGTTCTATTGGGTTCTCTTCCGTTTATATTCGTTGACGTAGCTGTACGGGCTGGGGGATATTTTCAATCCGATATTGAACGTCAGGCGATCTACTCCCCTTGTAATGGTCAGGTATTTTTTAATTCAATTCGCACAGGGAAACGAGTTGCAAAGGGAGATACTCTTATGATAATTGGTTCAGAAACTTTAAAAGCAGAATTGGCTGCTATTTGCCAGAAGATCAGCGAGAACGATAATGCAATGGAGGACCTTGGGACGTTATTATCCGCAAAATTAGTTAAAAGCTCGATTAGCGCGAAGCCTTTGGTCACAAAACGATACAATGCTGAATTCTCCAATTTAGTAAGGCTATTTGAACTTCATGCACAGTCTTATTACAGGATCAGAGCAGACTATCAAAGAAAAAAAAATCTGCATGACCAGGATATCATCTCAGATGCCGAGTACGAGGTCTCTTATTTCAACTTTAAATCAGAGGAAGGAAACCTCAATCAGATTTTTACTGAGAGTATGGCAAACTGGGAAATGGATATTGACCGAAGGAGGAGTGACTCAATAATACTTCAGGCTGAGTTGCAAAAATGTTTGGAAGATATCAGAAACAGGGTTGTTGTGGCTCCAATAGATGGGGAAATAGTTCAAAGTAATGATATTCAGAATGGCACATTTGTCTACGGGAATCAGCCGGTTGCAGAAATATCCCCCGAAGGAAATTTGGTTGCAGTATGTTATGTTTCACCTAAAGATATTGGCCTGATAAGGCAGAATTTACAGGTACTAATCCAAGTAGATGCTTTGAGGTATACAGAATGGGGTCTCCTTAAGGCTAAAATAACTGATATTTCGGATGATCTGATTATTGATAAGGAACAATCGGCCTATTTCAGAATTAAGTGTACTCCGGAGAAAACATTCTTAAGTCTAAAAAATGGGGTAAAGGCAGATCTTACTAAGGGAATGAGTTTCAATGCGAGAATAGTAGTATCCAGGAGGACTTTGCTTAATCTATTATTTGACAAGACAGAAGACTGGATCAATCCTTATTCGAACTGAAAGATAGTCATGGGCATTAAGGTAAAGCAAAGGGACATTACTGATTGCGGAGCGGCATGCCTTGCATCTGTTGCCTCTTTTTACAAAGTGAACATGCCGATTTCAAAAATCAGGCAATATGCTGGTACTGATCGAAAGGGAACAAATATCCTTGGTTTAATTGAAGCTGCAGAGAAGATGGGTTTTAGTGCAAAGGGTGTGAGAGGGGAGTGGGAAAGTCTTTATAAGATCCCTGTTCCAACCATTGCACACATTATTGTTAAAAATATTCTAACGCACTATGTGGTAGTTCTCAAGGTTTCAAAAACTGTTATTAAAATCATGGATCCTGCCGATGGTGCAATTCATAAAATCAAGCACGAGAACTTTAAATGTCAATGGACAGGCGTTCTGGTTCTGATTGCGCCAGGTGAAAGATTCAGGATCAGAAATGAGAAGGCCAATCTTACAACCCGCTTAATCCAACTGGTAAAACCTAGCAGAGGCATTCTGATGCAGTCACTTGTAGGAGCTCTCATTTACTCGATACTGGGATTGTCTATTTCATTATACGTTGGAAAGATCGTAGACAATGTTATTCCGGGTGGCAACGCAAATCTTCTTAATTTATTAGGTGTGGCCATGATTGTTATAATTGTGTTCAGACTTCTGCTGTTGATATTTCAGTCTGTTTTTGTTCTCAAGACCGGTCAGAGAATTGATGCAACCTTGATTCTGGGTTATTATCAACAGCTTCTAAAGTTGCCCAAGTCTTTCTTTGACAATATGCGGACCGGTGAAATAATCTCCAGAATTGGAGATGCAGTTAAGATCAGGATTTTTGTGAATGATGTTTCGATCAGCCTTGTGTTAAATATTTTTATTCTGCTGGTTTCTTTTTTGATAATGTTCGCGTTCTACTGGAAGTTGGCGTTATTAATAGCATGTGTTATTCCTTTTTATTATATCATTTACTTCATTTCGAACAGGCTGAATAAGCGGACACAGAGGATTGTCATGGAGCGTTCCGCTGATCTGGAAGCTCAGCTGGTTGAGTCCTTGAACGCTGCCGGTACAATCAAGAGATACTCTCTGGAAAACATGGCAAACCTAAAAACAGAGACCAGGTTTGTTGGCCTTCTTGAGAGCGTCTACAAATCAGGTATGAATTCCATTTTCTCATCAGCTTCATCTGGTTTTATCACACAGATAGTAACAATAGCAGTAATGTGGATGGGTGCCGGTTTCGTTTTGAGTACTCACATAACAGCCGGAGAGTTAATGTCATTTTATGCAATTATCGGATATTTTACTGGTCCCGTTAACGGAATAATCAACTACAATAAGACTTTGCAGGATGCAAGGATAGCTGCTGACAGGCTTTTTGAAATATTTGACCTCGAACCTGAAGATGATAATGGTAAAATCGAACTTACTCCTGAACAGGTAAATGATATAAATTTTGAAAAGGTCTCTTTCAGGTATGGTACAAGGGTTACCGTATTTGAGTCACTGGACTTGCACATTAAAAAGGGATCATTTACTGCAATAGTGGGGGAGAGCGGGTCAGGAAAGACCACAATAGCATCTCTGCTGCATCGGTTATACCCGCTGACCAGTGGCTGTATCAGAATTGGCAGTAATAATATTTCACATTTTACAAATAAATCCCTCCGTAATTTAATAGCCTGTGTTCCGCAGGAGATTGATTTATTTTCCGGATCCATAGCTGAGAATATTGCGCCGGCAGAGCTAAAACCTGATATGGGAAAGATGCTTCATTTATGCAACAGTCTGGGTATGTCTGAGTTTATTGAGAGTCTTCCGGGAGGGTTTAATGCAATGATAGGTGAGCATGGAGCTACACTTTCGGGAGGGCAAAGGCAACGAATAGCTATCGCGCGGGCAATGTATAATGATCCTGAGATATTGGTACTCGATGAAGCGACATCATCACTGGATCCAATTTCTGAAGAACAAATCCAGAATTCTTTGATGCACTTCAGAAAGGCCGGCAAAACTTTAATTGTCATTGCGCACAGGCTTTCTACCATATCCAGAGCAGACAGGATCTATGTCCTGCACAAGGGACGGGTTTCAGAATACGGGACCTTTCACGAGTTGGTCAAAGCCAATGGGATTTTTATGGAGATGCTTCAGCATCAAAATCTGGTTATTAACTATCAGGATGAGAAACAAAATACGCTGGTGTCATGAAAGTATTTGAATATTTGGATCGTATCAGCCGGATGCATAGAATGTTAACCAGGCAACACACTGGCACTCCTTCGGAATTCGCCGGGCAATTAGGTGTTAGCAGGACTACGCTTTATGAGATGATTGAAGAATTGAAATCGCGTGGTGCCCCGATTTCCTATTCAAAATCATTATGTACATTCTTTTACACCGAGCCATTTGAGATTAATGTCAGCTGCTCTCTGCGACCACTAAATCATTTTGAGGAAAAGCAATTGACTGGCGGCAACTTTTTCGGCAGAGTCCTTTTTTCCCGAACGCTGTTGCATTTATTTGGTATCGTTAAATACTAGTATTAACGGTGGATTTCGAAAAACCAAAAGAGTAGAATTAATTAAACCTTAAAAAAAATGAAAGATCTGACTACAAATGAGCTAATTTTGGTAAACGGTGGTAACGTGCCTACTGCTTACTATATGGATTCTGATACCATAAAAGCCAACTGGAAAAATGTTAAGAACTATTTTTCTTTCGTGGCAGGTGTTATCGTTGGGTTTTTTGACTAAAGGATTAATGCTATGAACGAACTGTCTCTAAAAGAGTTAGTGGAAATTAGCGGAGGAGGAGACACCCCGACTGCTTATGAAGCAGGTCATAAAGTAGGGGACTTTCTCCGGGTAGTGGTTCAGGATGCAATTTTGCTTGCATTTGTCTTCCTAAAATAGGGTTTATGGACACTCTCTAATTGATAGGGAGTGTCCGTATCATATTATGAACGACTTTTTAAAGTTTGTTAAGTGCCCTAATTATACTGGTAGTTTCATCAAGTTATCAGCAGGAGATTTTTTCATCCTATTCGTAGTATATTTCATATCTGTTATTCCTTTTGGAGCTATTGCTAGTTTTGTCGCTAGTCGTTTAGGACTCACGTCTAAAGTGCAACAACTGACCTTGCCTCGTGAAATCTTCTATGGGGTATTTTTAGCTCCTATTATCGAAGAAGTATTCTTCAGGTTGATTTATGTTTTCAATAAACGAAATTTGATAATACTTCTATCTACCTCTGTGTTTTTTGGAACCTATTTCACAGTTAATGAAAACCTTCTGAAATCAATTGTTTTTTCTGTGGTTTTCATATTAACTATTGTCCTGATAATCAATTTTAATCGAAGCAGAGCCAATTTCTATAAACATTTTGCACTCTTTTTCTATTTCATTGCAGGACTTTTTGCAATAATTCATTTAGGAAACTTCATCGGATTGTCTTTTAATAATGTAATAATTGGATTACTGATGGTTATCCCACAGTTTCTTGCCGGCATAATACTTGGATATATTAGAGTTAGATTTGGGTTTATTTATGCTATAATTTTTCACGCGATTGTAAATCTAACACTCCTGTTTCAGTTATAGGGTTTCTTATGAGCCTCTGTAGTGCATCAAGTCTGAACGGGAATGGTATCTGGATAAAAATCAATGCTGGGGTGCCATACAATAAAGTCTCGACTCAGTTTGTCTATTAGAAAATACTGAATTAACACACAAAGAGCTAGCCTTGGGCTTAAACCATACATATCTGGCTGACCAGCTTGTCA
>DCSU01000066.1:0-16924 GCA_002325785.1 Bacteroidales bacterium UBA1458
AGCGCGAGCCCTATAATGGCTACCTGGTCTACCAGGGCGGCGTGCCGGAGGTGGAGGAGTTCATCCGACGCGTCCACAAATAGCAAGCAATAGGCAATAGATATATGCCGTCGGTAATCATATGATAATCAATTGGATGAAAACTTAGGACTACTGCCTANNTGCCTACTGCCTTATTTGATATTCTTGTAATGCTCGTAGCGCTCGAGGATATCGGCAACATACGCATTCACTTCCACACCCTGCTTTAGCCTGCCGTTCCTGACTACCGGATCACCATAGAAGACCGGATCTGACTTCCGCTCCAGGAACAGGGATACATTGTCCTCCCACTTTCCGGGATTGAGCCCGTTCTTCTCAGCCAGCTTGATGGCATCAAGAACATGCCCGTGACCGGCGTTGTATGAAGCAAGAATAAACTTGATCCTCTCATCGGGATCTGACACCCTCTCGACAAAAAGTCTGTCGAGCATTTTTATATAACTGATCCCGGCATGTATGTTGTTCTCAACCGACCTCGTCACATCAAATCCAAAAAACTTGCCGGTCTCAGGCATCACCTGCATCAGTCCGTAGGCACCGCGAGGTGATGTCACCGATGGGTTGAACCCCGATTCCTGGTAAATAAGTGCTGCAACAAGTCGCCAGTCCCATCCGATGCTGTCACTGTAGTTTCTGATGATATCATCAAAGGGTGATACTTTGCCCGTATAGGTTGCGAAATACTCTGATGCGGCCATGCTTGCCGGACGTGCTCCGCTGAAGTATTTCTTCTCCAGCCTCGCATACTCATGCGTTGTCTTAAATTTTGTGATCCAGTCGTTCAGCTCTGCAAGGAGAGCGTCAGTACCGTCCTTGCGAACACTCCATGCGATATTCTGAGGGAAGCTTACAGGGGTTGATAGATCAAGCTCGCGGTACAGAGAGCCGATAATGTTAGACATATAATCGTCACATACGGTGTACTCTATCTCCCCGCGCGCTACCTGGCGTGCCAGCTCCTCGGCGTCATAAGGCACCTCGATTATCCCTATATCAACGCCTGACTCGCGCTCAAGACTGTAGAGCCGCTGGGCATATGAAGATCCTTTCTGAACGTAGATAGTTTTTTCTGCAAGGTCAAGCTGATTCCTGATCAGCTTGCTTTCGACTGCAGCTGCAGTCATCCTGGTCCATCCATTGGGCTTGCGCTGTACAAGCACCTCCGTAGTTTGCATGAGCGGCTCAGTGAAACGCATCATCTCTTTGCGGCCGGCGCTGATTGATAAGCCTATCGCTACAAGATCAGCTTCACCGTCCTGAAGATACTCCAGGGCTTCATCAAT
The DNA here is from genome assembly GCA_002325785.1 of Bacteroidales bacterium UBA1458. Classification (GTDB taxonomy): domain Bacteria; phylum Bacteroidota; class Bacteroidia; order Bacteroidales; family VadinHA17; genus SR-FBR-E99. The sequence goes on from DCSU01000066.1 coordinate 1,326, forward strand.
GTCGTTACTCGTAACCACCTCAAGTTCAAGCTCAAGGTGATCGGCAAATTTTTTGAGTAACTCAAAATGAAATCCCATCGGCTCTCCCTTATATATGAAGTAGCTCGTTTGGCTGATGTTAGTCACCGCCCTGATCTTGCCGTCGGCCAGGATTACATCAAGATCACGCGGTGCAGTAACAGTGTAGACCATTCTGCTCTCCTTCTCACAGGAGATCACTGACAGAAAAATAATGAACAAGAACGAAATGAATTTCCTCAATATATAAACAATTAGTCCGACAATCTAACAATCCACTTTAGGAATTGTTTCCGCTGCAAAGATAGTGATTTTTTTTTAATCGTAGAATGTCCAGGCCAGCCCGTACCGTATCATCCTGATATTCAGTGGATAATCAGGAACCAGGAAGTATTCGTAGCTCGTCATTCCGGAGTTCAGATGATCGGCCATAATGAAGATTCTGGTCCTCTTGACTTTCAGATTTACGAAAACATTGATAAACGGATAGTTACCAATTTCAGTTTCTGTCTGACTAAAATAACTGCCCGTGGCGGGCATATAATTCATAGCATAATACGGGGTGTGAATCATTGCCTCAGCTCCAAGCTGAAAGCTCAGCTCACCCCCAGTAACTTTGAACTTGAAGACATGGTCAAAGAAAAATGTACTCCGGGCTGTCACCAGTGGAAGGCTCAATACCTCATTGATGCTGCTCTGCTGAAAAAGCACTGTGTTATCAAGGTGTAACTTCCAGAATATGAAGTCTTTCCTTGCAGTAAGCGAAAGTATCGATAATCCCCCCTGATGCTGGGCCGGAATGGCATTATCCATATAGATAAAATTATCAACAATGGCATAGTTGAACCGGAGATTCATGTTTCGGTCAGGCCAGGTAAGAGATGAGCCGACCGTGAACCTTAGTTCTTTGCCGTGATCAAACTGCCACGAGAAGTTATTTGACCCCCATGAGTAATACCAGTATGATGGCGTATAGCTTGCTAATGAGCTTGTTGCATCCCAGGTGATCATCCCCTTGTGTGCCGTGGCAAACTCCTTGTAGACACGACCGTCAACGATGAAGTCGCCCGCCCTGTAACCTTGAAACCAGAGGTCTCCGGAGGCAGTCCACCCGAATTTTGTGCCGATATTGTTGAAAACTTTCCCGGTCAGGACCAGCGAATTCAAGTTCCTTTTGACCGTATCCTGCCTTGTCAGACTGTCTCCGGGTATCACCTGCCCGAAATTCCTCAGTTCACTCCTCACCCCTGCCCCGGCACCTATCCTGAACCGGCCGGTACTGCCCGCGGCAAAGTCTGCCCTTAAGGTGTTCGACAGCAGGCCCTGAAAAAGCGAATCTTCAGTAACACTACGGTCAATCATCACAGTATCATACAGGGTTGACAATGGGTAACTGTCGAGATACCTGCGCTTACTCCACTCATACGTTCCTATATAAGAGAACGTTACGGGACCGGACCTGAGCATGTCACCGGTAACGGTATCACGTTTCCCTCCCGGGGAGTAACGCTGCACCAGCATGAGGTAGCGGTTCTTGAGTCGATTCTGAGCCTTGTTGAGATCATTAAGCACAAAAGGCAGATCTTCAGGAGAGTACTGGCTCAGGTCATCCTTGCTGATCAGCCCTCCGCTGGCCTCCGACTCATGGTCGTTGACGCCAGCTGAGAAATAGGCAGTATAGGCATTGCCGTTATATGATCCGTGAAGCAGGAAGTTCTTGTCAACTGCCTTCTGTAAGTTGTACTGCCCGATGCTGTAGACAACATCATAGATAAGTCCGAAATTCAGGAACCTGTTGATGTTCTGCGAATGCCTGATACGGAAGGTCTGCTCCGACTTGCTCCGGGCACCGGCGTTAGTCCATACCATCTCGGTGAAGGGAACTGTTGTGTTCACGAACCGTGTGTTGGCCGGTGTATGCATGAAAGGCAGGTAATATGAATAGATAAACCTGTCAGGCTTCCATTCGCGGTCAAAGAAATTAATCGGGTAGACCGGCAGACCGTAGTTCCCCATGTAGGCATTGAAGTCAGACAGTTTGTCAGTGATCCGGTGGCGGTGGAAGAGAGAGAAGGCTGTGTCAAGAGGCAGGCTTATCTCGGAGGTATAGTCTGCCGAGAGGGTCCACTGCCTCGTGCCTCTTGCAAGGGTGGTATCGCGGAGGCGCGAAGGCATGCCCTGCTGCTGGATCCTCATCCGTGCCGCGGCCGGTACACTGTCTGCGAGTCCCTCCGGAATTGAATCAGGAGTACGTGCGGGCAAGGCGCCGGGCCGTGCCTTCCTCATTGGCAGGGTGTCAGGCTCCTGGGCAAAGAGCGACAGGGGGAGGAGAAGCAGGATTATATATACCAGCCAGGTGCGCATCAGCGGCAAATTTACTTAAAAAGTGACATCAGACGGCGTTAATCTCAGGTCCGACGACAAAAAAGGGCCGGCCAGAAAAATCTGACCGGCCCGGTGAACAACAACCATATAATGGCAAAAAACAAAATCAGTCTACATTGTCATTCAGATACGCATTGTTCTCCCTGATAACCGGCTGGTTATCCTCATCCAGGCTCAGGGTGAACTTTGACACCTTGCTGCCAGCGGCTTTATTGGCGTTATGAATGGCGATCTTCTTGCGGACATATGCCGGCACCTCTTCAAAATCCTCAATGTTGTCACTCATTGACTGGGTGGAGAGTCCTTCGTTCCTGATGACGTTCTGCATATGCCTCAGCTTGCGTAGGGTACCCTCGTTCCTGTCTGTAGGTGGCGGGGCGGGGCGGGCAGGAGCAGGAGAAATGTTTATGTCTCCGTCAATCTCAAAGTCTATCACTCCCTGGTTGATGCCGGAGGAGGGGGGGAGAGTACCGCGGTCAGTAGTGCGCGACGGACGGACGATATATTGCGAGTCAACTTCCGCACTGCCCTCGTTGAGAGAGGGTTGCTGCGGGGCGTTCAGGCTGACAACCTCCTTCCGCTTGTCAGGCTTGTACCCGTCAAGATCGGCACTGGCCTCGAAACCCGTGGCAACAACGGTGACACTGATGGAATCGCCCAGCTCCTCCTCGGTGGAGAGCCCCCTGATGATGAGGGCATCATCCGAGATAGCCGAATAGACGGAATCAGTCAGCTCGCCAAGCTCATCCATGGTGATCTCATTGGCCCCGGTGCCCGACTTGATGTTGAGCAGTATGCTGCGGGCGCCGGTGATATCATTGGAGCTGAGCAGAGGCGACATCAGTGCAGCCTCAATAGCCCTTGTGGCGCGGTCTTCACCCGAGGCTGTACCAATACCCATGAGCGCAACGCCTGAGTCCCTCATCACCGTGTCAACATCGGCGAAGTCAACATTAATGTAACCGGTACATGTTATAATCTCCGCAATGCCTTTGACAGCGTTGGCAAGAACATCGTCCGCACGGGCAAAGGCTGCAGAGACTCCTTCATCACCGTAAATCTCCCTCAGACGCTCATTGTTGATCACAATGAGTGAGTCGACCTTATCTTTCAGTTCATTTATTCCGGTGATAGCCAGCTTTATACGCTGATTGAGCTCAGACCTGAATGGTATGGTCACAACAGCGACAGTAAGGTATCCGGCATCCCTGCATGCCTTGGCAATGACGGGTGTGGCGCCGGTACCGGTACCGCCTCCCATGCCTGCAGTGATGAAGACCATCTTCGTGTTGCCCGACAATGCATTCATGACATCATCGATGTTCTCTATGGCTGACGCCCGGCCTCTCTCGGGCTGACTGCCGGCGCCGAGACCCTCCGTGGTGGCCTCTCCTATCTGCACCCTGACAGGCACCGGGCTCTTCGTGAGAGCCTGCTGGTCAGTGTTGCAGACAATGAAATTCACATCCTTGATGCCCTTGCGGAACATGTGGTTGACAGCATTGCTGCCGCCTCCCCCGATGCCGAGCACCTTTATTATTGATGACCGCTCTACAGGCAGGTCAAAACTCATCAAATCTTCTGACATGGCTTCACTCTTTAATTCACCAGGTTATCATCCATTTTCTCATCAGTGGCATCGATGATGTCGACCCATAGCTTCTTTATTCTGTCAGTGAACCGTGCTCCCGGGCCCCTCTGACCATCATGTTCCTGATTATCCTCAATCGCCATCTCCGGTTCCTTCACGGGTTGAGGCTGGGGCTGTGGCTGGGGCGGAGGTGTATGCTGAGCCACCGGCTCCGGTTTCCGCTCGCCAAAACTGACAACCACCTTGTTCTCATCAATATATTCAAGACCTTTGAGGATCAGTCCCACGCTGGTGGCATACATCGGCTGGTTGATCTCATCCTTGCCCTTACCGGAGAGGTGCACATTGGGATGGCCTATGCGGACATCCATTGCAGTCTTGTATTTGACAAGCTGGGGCAGGTTCTTCAGCATGGCCCCGCCGCCGGTGATAACCACTCCTGCCGTCAGCTTCTCGGCGAAGCCTGAGTTCTGTATCTCAAAGTTGACGGCGTCAAGTATCTCCTCCATCCTGCTCTGGATGATGTAAGCGAGGTTCTTGAACGATATCTCCTTGGGCTCGCGGCCTGCTATGCCGGGAATTGATACCACCTTGTTCTCAGGTGCTATGTCGCCGATGGCATATCCGAACTTGACCTTCAGGTCCTCTGCCTGCTTCTGGAGGATAGAGCAACCCTCCCTGATATCTGCGGTGACCATGTTGCCTCCAAAGGGGATGACGGCAGTGTGCCTGATGACGCTGTCATAATAGATGGCGACATCGGTGGTGCCTCCTCCTATGTCTACCAGCACCACGCCTGCCTCCTTCTCCTCATCGGTAAGCACAGCCTCCGACGATGCCAGCGGCTCCAGAACGAGACTCATCAGGTTCATGCCGGCCTTGTTTATGCACCGCTCAGTATTGCGTGCCGAGGATATCTGTCCGATCACTATGTGAAAATTAGCCTCCAGCCTCTTTCCGCATATGCCGACAGGATTGTTGATCCCGGATTCGTTGTCGACAATATACGTCTGAGGGATGACATGAATGATCTCCTCGCCCACGTCAATGGGGAGCTTGAACATGTCAGCCGTCAGGCGGCGGATATCGCTGATATCGATCTCCGACTCATGCGAGTCGCGGGTTATGTAACCGCGTGCCATCTTGCTCTTGATATGCCTCCCGGCAATACCTACAAAGACATCCGTAAGTACGATGCCCGTTCTCACCTCGAGGTCATCGACGGTGGTTCTGATGGCTTTCACCGTCTCTTCAATGTTCAGCACCACACCTCGTTTGACCCCTGTTGAGGGTGTGTTGCTCAGGCCGAGGATCTCAATGCCCCCGTTACCGTCACTACGCCCGACGATTGCCACGATCTTTGTCGTGCCGATGTCGATGGCTGCTACTAACTGATCTTTACTGTTCATGTTCTGCATATATGGTTGTTCAACTTTATCTTCTCTGGCAGACCACCTGCCCTTTGTATTCGATGTTCACCACCCTGTACCTGTCCCAGCCTGCCACCGGCATGGCCTCACGGTAAAAGACAAGCAGGTTGTCAAGCTTCTCTTCATAATCATCCGTCCGGCCCAGCCTGACGGTGTGGTTGCCAACATGCGGCACCAGCGTCACCCTGCCGTCGCGCGACATGCTCAGCTGGTCTATCATCTCATTCCAGATGCTGTGTCCACGGATATAGTTGACCAGCTCAAAGGCACGCACAAGGTTTTCGGTCTTCTCCGAATCATGGATATTCATGCCTGTCATCTGGTCAGCATTGAATACCATGTCTATCTCAAGTATGTGGAGGTTGGGCGTATAGAGGTTGTGACGCCGCATTATGACACCCTCCCTGTCAATGAAGAAATCGCCCCCGTAGGAAGCTACCACCCTCATCACCGGCTCACGCTGGTCGGCATAGACATGCAGCTTCCTGTCTTCTGACATATAGACTTCGGCTACCTTTAATTCCTTGAACGACCGGACCCTGCTCTCCAGCTCCGAGAGAGGAATCTCACTGACCCTGGTTCCCGTGACGCGGATGCCGGTAGCCCTGAGGGCGTTCATGATGTCATCCTCAGTGACAAAGCGGTGTTTTGAGGAGTCGGCGATGGTGATCACCACTCCTTCACACACGGCCTCGCTGCCAGTGTTACTGATGAACAGAGGAGCCAGGAACAATGCCACTCCCATCAACAGGGTCAATATTTTAACCAGCAGGCTCATGCGTCGCGTTCCTTCAGCATCACGGTTATAGGTTCAATAAAGCGGTCAATGTCTCCCGCTCCTATGGTCAGCAGCATTCCCTTCTTCACCCCTGCCAGGGCCGGAATCAGATCCTCCCTGGTGACAACCCGCACACTTCTGTTTTTCATCAGTTGTGCAATCATGTCTGAGGAGACGCCCGGGATGGGATTCTCCCTGGCGGGATAGAGTGTCAGCAGCAGCACCTCATCAAGCCTGTCGAGGGCCTCTGCGAACCCCTCAGCGAAGTCGCGGGTTCTGGTATAGAGGTGTGGCTGGAAGATGCCTGTAACATGACGCCCGGGCCAGAAGTCGCGCACCGCGCTTACAAGAGCGTTGATCTCCTGCGGGTGGTGGGCATAGTCATCAACATATGTTATCTCCCTGCCGGTAAACCTGACGTCGAACCTGCGGCGCACGCCGAGGTACGTCCCGAGCCCCTTGCGTATGTCGTCGGCACTGACGCCGGCACACCATGAGGCTGCGGCTGCCGCGGTGGCATTGAGGATATTGACCATGCCGGGTAACGGCAGCCGGATATCCTTCACAGGATCACCCGGTGTCATAAGGTCGAACCTGTAGCGTCCCTCCTCCTTCTCAATGGCCACAGCCCTGAAGGAGGCCTGCTCACCGGTGCCGTAGGTGTAGATGGTTGCATCATCAGGCAGCGACAGTGAGGAGATAATGTTTTCATGGAGTATCAGCGTGCCTCTGCTGCGTATCCTGTGGCAGAACTGCCCGTAGGCTTCAACCATTGCCTCCGCAGTACCGTATATATCAAGATGATCCGGATCAATGGCAGTCACCACGGAGATCAACGGTGAGAGATGAAGGAACGAACGGTCAAACTCGTCGGCTTCCATTACCGTAAAACGACTCTCAGCAAGCAAAAGGTTTGTGTCGTAGTTCTTGGCTATGCCACCAAGGAAGGCGGAACAGTTGATCGTGGATGTTGTCAGGATATGGGCGATCATTGTGCTCACCGTCGTTTTGCCGTGGGTGCCTGCAACGGCTATGGCGTCGGTGTCGCGCGAGATCAGCCCGAGCACCTCAGCCCTCTTGTAAATACTGTACCCGTTGTCCCTGAAAAAATTCAGTAACATGCTTTCCTTAGGGATGGCGGGCGTATAGACGATAAGAACCTTGTCATTTTCAGCAGGATCAGAAAAGAGCGTCGGCAGGGTATCCACGTTATCATCATAGGCGATGTTGCATCCCTCATCGGTAAGTCGTTCGGTGAGCACAGTCTCGGTGCGGTCATAGCCGCAGACGGTATACCCCATCGACAGGAAATAGCGTGCCAGGGCGCTCATACCGATGCCTCCTATACCAAGAAAATATATACCTTCTATGTTCGTCAGTCCCCTCATCTTGTTGCCAGTTTTAATACTTCGCGGGCAATAACCTCAGCGGCATCTTTTATAGCCATCTTGCTTATGTTCTCCGAAAGTGAATGTCGCTTTGCGCTGTCATTCAGCAGATTAAGCGCAGTAGTTATAAGCTCTGCCTGTGCCCCGGCGTCTCTCACAAGGATGGCGGCGCCGCGATTGACAAGGGCCATGGCGTTATGTGTCTGGTGATCCTCGGCCACGTTGGGTGATGGCACGAGGATGACCGGTTTTCCGACCAGGGCCAGCTCGGAGATGGTTCCGGCGCCGGCACGGGAGATGATGACATCGGCGGCGGCATAGGCCAGCTCCATGCGGCTTATGAAGCCTGTGACCACGGTGTGGGTCACAGCCTTCTCCTCCGCCAGCCCGCGCATCCGGTCATAATAGTGACTGCCTGTCTGCCATATCATCTGCACACCGGATGCCTCCACCAGGCCTATGCCGCCGCCGACAGCGTTGTTCACCGTGCCGGCGCCGAGCGACCCGCCCAGCACAAGTATCACCGGCAGGCCGGACTTCAGACCGAAATGGTCTAACGCCTCCGCCTTGAGTGCCTCCAGGTTGTCATAGGCCTGCCTGACAGGATTGCCCGTCAGAATGATCTTCTCCTTCGGAAAATATTTCTCCATCCCCTCATAGGCCACACATATCTTCTCAGCCTTCTTCGCCAGCAGCTTGTTGGTCACGCCGGCATAGCTGTTCTGCTCCTGTATTAATGTAGGTATATGCCTCCGCTGAGCCTGCTTCAACACCGGGCCCGAGGCATATCCTCCAACACCCACCACCACATCAGGCCGGAATCTCTTTATAATTTTACCCGCCTTAAGCATGCTCCGGAAAAGCTTCCACGCAACATGAATGTTCCTGATGCTGGCGCCTCGTACCATGCCTGCCACCGGCAGTCCGGTAATCTCATAGCCGGCCTCGGGGACCTTCTGCATCTCCATTCTGCCGTCAGCGCCCACAAAAAGTATCTCTGCCGTGGCCTCCAGTCGGCGCAAGCCATTGGCAATGGCGATGGCCGGGAAGAGATGCCCCCCTGTGCCACCCCCGCTGATGATGATTTTTATATTTCCGCCCTCGCCGCTCATGCCGGTATCTTGTCTGTCTTTTCAATCTCGGAAAGCTTCTCCTGCCGCTCACGCATGTTCATCACCCTCGAAACACTCAATATCGCCCCCAGCGAGAAGCTGATGACCAGCACCGAGGTACGGCCCCAGCTGATCATCGGCAGCGTCTGCCCCGTCACCGGGAAGAGCCCCACGGCAACAAGCATGTTCAGGAAAGCCTGGAAAACAATCATGACGGTAAGTCCCAGCACCATCAGGGCCGGAAACGCATAATCGCACTTTCGCGCTATCTGTATCCCCCGGAACATCAGCGCCAGGAAACTCATTATTATTATTATAGCGCCAAACAACCCGTACTCCTCCACAATTATCGCAAAGATGAAGTCGGAGTTCGACTGCGGCAGGATGTTTCTCTGCGTGCTGCCTCCCGGCAGCTTCCCGAATAGCTTGCCTGTGGAGATGGCTATCTTGGCCTGGTTCGACTGGTAGTCGGCGTCAGGCGAGCTCTCGCCGCTGAAATATGCCTCAATGCGGTTCTTCCACACCTGCACCCTGTTGTCATCCTTCTTGAATATCAACAGCAGCGAAGCAAATAGCAGCACAGCAGCCAGCCCCAGCCCCGCATAGGCCAGCAGGAATTTAACGGGCACACGGCCGATAAACAGGATTATCATGCTGATCATGAATATCATGACTGACGTGGAGAGGTTCTCAGACATGATGAGCCCGCATACAATGGCCACAGGTACAAGCAGCTTTATTGTCACGGTGCGGAAGTTATTTAACTCATGCTGGTAGATAGTCAGCCCACGCGCGAGGTATATCACCAGCGCAACCTTAGCTATATCTGATGTTTGCAGCCTCAACCCTATGACGGGTATCTCGAGCCAGCGTGTAGCCGCATTGATGCTCACACCCGCAACCAGGGTAATACCCAGCAGTATTATCGACACAACCAGCCCGATGGCGGCGAACTGCATGTATTTAATATAAGGTATCCAGTGGGTGACAACAATGATCAGCAGCCCCAGCATCAGCATGATAAACTGGGTGCGCAGAAAATAGAAGGTATTGCCCTGATGCGACGCGTAGGCCACGCTCACCGACGAGCTGTAGACCGACAGCAGCGAGATGACCATGAAGAGCGCGATGAGTCCCCACAGATACCTGTCGCCCCTGAAAAACCTTTTTACCGTCACATCAGCCATACCCCTACAGGTTTCTTACCGCCAACTTGAACTGGCGTCCGCGGTCTTCATAGTTATTGAACAGGTCGAAGCTGGCGCATGCCGGCGAGAGAAGCACGGTGTCTCCCTTGTGCGCCAGGTAATATGCTGATCTCACTGCCTCCTCCATCGTTGTCGTCTCTACGATGGTCGGCACCATCTCGCCGAAAGCACTGATGATCTTGGAGTTATCCTTTCCGAGGCATACTATCGCCTTGACCTTCTCCTTCACCACGGTGTTCAGCTCGGAATAGTCGTTCCCTTTGTCTATCCCGCCGGCTATCCATATCACATCGCTCTTCATGCACTCAAGAGCGTACCAGGTGGAGTTGACATTGGTGGCCTTCGAGTCATTGATGAAATTGATTCCTGCCACCATGATGACCGACTCCAATCTGTGCTCCACGCCCTGGAAGTCAGTCAGGCTCTCGCGGATGGTCTCCTTGCGGATATTGAGCACCTTCCCGGCAATGGCCGCAGCCATTGAGTTGTAGGTATTGTGGCGTCCTTTCAACGCCAGGTCGTGAATGGTCATAAGGCTGGTTTTATGGGTTATGTCAAGAATAAGGTTGTCATTTTCAATACAGGCGGCCATTCCTTCACATCTGTCAATGGAGAAGGGATATGAATGAGAGGTGATGACGCGCCTGGCCACCTCTCTGGCGGTCACCGGGTCATCAGCACACCATATGAAGTGATCGGCGGCAGTCTGGTTGCGTATCACACGCATCTTGGAGTCTACGTAGTTCTGCATCTCGTGATCATACCTGTCGAGATGGTCAGGGGTGATGTTCATCATTATTGCGATCTCCGCCTTGAAATCATACATGCCGTCGAGCTGGAAGCTGCTAAGCTCGATGACATAATAATCATATCCCCCCTCAGCCACCGCCAGTGCAAAGCTGTTCCCCACATTTCCGGTCATGGCCACATTCAGGCCGGCCTTCTTCATCATATGGTAGATCATGTTGGTGGTGGTGGTCTTGCCGTTGCTTCCTGTCACGCATATCTTGACGGCATCAGTGTATCGCCCTGCGAACTCTATCTCGGAGAAAACGGGTATCTTCTTTTCGCGGATGGTCACAACCAGAGGGTTATCCTCATGCAGGCCCGGGCTCTTGATTACCTCATCGGCGTTCAGTATGAGCTCCGGTGTATGTTTCCCCTCCTCAAAGGCAATGCTGTGCGAGACAAGTATCTCGCGGTACTTATCCTTGATGGCGCCGCTGTCGGTCACAAACACGTCAAACCCCTCTTTCTGAGCCAGCACCGCTGATCCCGCACCGCTTTCCCCCGCACCCAGTATCACAATTCTCTTCTTCATTCTCTATCGTATCTTCAGTGTCACCACGCTCAGCACCGCCAGAATGATGGCGACGATCCAGAAACGCGTGACAATTTTTGGTTCAGCATATCCCTTTTTCTGATAATGGTGATGCAGCGGCGCCATCAGAAAAATACGCCGGCCCTCCCCGTATTTGCGCTTCGTCCTCTTGAACCAGCTCACCTGCAGCATCACCGAGAGGCTCTCAATGAAGAAGACGCCGCACAGGATTGGTATCAGAAGTTCCTTGCGTATAACGATGGCGAAGACGGCGATGATCCCTCCGAGGGTGAGACTGCCGGTGTCGCCCATAAATACCTGTGCCGGGTAGGAGTTGTACCACAGGAACCCAACGGTGGCCCCCGCGAACGCTGCGGCGAAGATCACCAGCTCGCCTATGTTCGGCAGGTACATTATATTAAGGTAGTCGGCATAGATGATGTTACCAGAGACATAGGCCAGTATCCCCAGCGTCACCCCGGCGACGGCGCTTGTCCCCGTCGCCAGCCCGTCAAGGCCGTCCGTGAGATTGACGCCGTTGGAGACAGCCACCACCACGAAGATCACCATGGCGATGAATACCAGCCAGCCTAACAGTTGTTTCGTCTTGCCCTTTGCAAAAGGAACCAGCCATGAATAGTCGAACTGATTGTCCTTGACAAAGGGGATGGTGGTCGTGGTCGATTTGATGTTGACTGCCGTTGTCTGCGTAAGGAGCTCCTCACCCTGCTGACTATCTGACATATCTGCTGAAGCCACGGTGACGCCGGTGGGAGCGGTTACATTGACCCTGACAACCACGTCATCACTCAGATAAAGGGTCAGAGCCACAATCAGGCCCAGACCCACCTGCCCGATGATCTTAAAACGGCCGGCAAGCCCCTCCTTGTTCTTCTTGAAAATCTTGATGTAATCATCAGCGAAGCCGATGAGGCCCACCCAGATGGTGGTGATAATCATCAGGATGATATAGACATTTTCAAGCCTGGCGAAGAGCAGTACCGGCACGAGGATGGATGCGATGATGATGATGCCGCCCATGGAGGGTGTACCCTGTTTCCTGTACTGGCCCTCGAGGTCGAGGTTGCGGATCGTCTCGCCTATCTGCTTGCGCTGCAGGTAGTTGATCAGACTTCTCCCGATAATCACTGAAATAATAAGCGAGGTGATGACGGCAGCGGCAGACCTGAAGGAGAGGTAGTTAAACACACCAGCGCCGGGAACACCCAGTTCATCGAGATATCTGAAGAGGTAATACAACATATCAACTCATTTTAAATGCTTTGCGTAACTCTTCCCGGTCGTCGAAGTGGTGTCTGACACCCTTCACCTCCTGGTATGTCTCATGGCCCTTCCCGGCAACGATGATGATGTCACCGGGTGTTGCCAGCATTGCGGCAGCCTTGATGGCATCAGCGCGACCGGTTATCCGGATCATCTTCGGCATTGTGTCAGGGGTGAGCCCTGCCTCCATCTCGTCGATGATGCTTTCGGGATCCTCGCTGCGCGGATTGTCCGAGGTAAGTATCAGCCTGTCGGCTCCGGCGGCGGCGATACGCGCCATGACGGGCCTCTTGGTCCGGTCACGGTCGCCGCCGGCTCCTACCACAACTATCAGCCTGCCTGCGCCCTGTCTCAGCCGGTTGACTGCCTCAATCACGTTCTCAACCGCATCAGGTGTGTGCGCATAGTCAACGATGCCCGTTATGCCGTCTGCCGAGCGGATCACCTCCATCCGACCATCGACAGGGCGCAGGCTGCTGAGGACGGTCAGCACCTCATCGCTCTGCGCGCCAAGAAGAAGGGCCGTGCCGTAAACCGCGAGGAGATTTGATGCATTGTAGTCGCCAATGAAGTGCGTCCATACCTCCTTGCCGTTGATCTTCAGCTGCATCCCCTCAAACCCCTGCTCCATGATGTTGCAGCGGTAGTCTGCCATGCTGCGCATGGAGAAGGTATGTTTCGCTGCAGCTGTGTTCTGTATCATCACCGTACCGTTCCTGTCGTCGGTGTTGACGAGGGCAAAAGTCCCGGCCGGCAGATTATCAAAGAACTTTTTCTTCGCAGCCAGGTAGTTGTCAAAAGTCTTGTGATAGTCAAGATGGTCATGCGTGAGGTTGGTGAAGACGCCCCCTGCAAACTGCAGTCCTGCAATCCGCTTCTGGTCAATGGCATGGGAGCTTACCTCCATGAAAGCATACTCGCATCCGGCATCGGCCATCTCTGCCATCAGGGCGTTGAGCTTCACAGGGTCAGGGGTGGTGTGTGTGGCGTCCATGCGCGTATGATGCACGTAGTTGCACACGGTGGAGAGCAGACCGCACTTGTACCCCATCGCCTCGAACATATTGTACAGCAATGTGGCAATGGTGGTTTTGCCATTGGTGCCGGTCACGCCCGTCAGCCTCAGCTTGCGGGAAGGATGATCGTAGAAGGCCGAGGCCGCCATGCCCGTGGCTGCCGCGGAGTCCTGCACCACAATCATGGTGACTCCCTCGTGCAATTTTTCGGGAAGCTCTTCACAAATCACTGCCGTTGCGCCTGACTCAACAGCCGTGTCGATGAACGCATGGCCATCGCTCTTTGTCCCCCTGACAGCCAGAAAGAGGCTGCCGGGCTTCACCTCGCGCGAGTCCGCCGTCACGCCGGTGATGAGCTTGTCCTCTTCGCCATACACATGGATAACACTTATCTCCTTCAGTATCTTCTTCAGTTCCTTCATGGTCACAGCTTGAGTTCTATTGACACGGTTGCTCCCCTCGATATTCTAACTCCCGGATGGGGCGACTGCCTTGCCACCCTGCCACGACCGGTGTAGTGCACTCTCAGCCCGCTGTTCTCAAGCATGAACATCGCATCGCGAAGCCCCATCCCTACTACGTTGGGCATAAACCCCTCGGTATAAGTCAGTTCGTTATCCCTGACAATATCCGCTGCTTCGCGAAGATTAACCTTCTCCTCCTTCTCGGGATTCAGCGCCTGCAGGTCGCGGTAAAAGCTTGTAGCATAGACCTTATCGGCTATCACCTTGAACACGGGCCCCGACACCACATTGCCGTAGTAGACCCAGTTCGACGGCGCATTGACAACCACGATGCATGAATAGAGGGGGTCATCTGCCGGGAAGTACCCGACAAACGAGGCCTGGTATGATATGCGGGCGCCGGAGCGGTAGCCGTGCTTGGCGTTGGCGATCTGGGCGGTACCCGTTTTGCCGGCGATCTTATAATTGCTGTTCTTCAGGTTCATGGCTGTACCGTTCTCAACTACGCCTTCCAGTAGCGACTGCGCCTTGCGGATGGTTGAACGCGAACAGATGGCGTTGGTGATGACCTCCGGATCAAAGCTCCTGACTGTCCAATTGCCGTCACGCACCTCTTTCACAAACCTTGGCTTCACCATCTTGCCGTCGTTGGCCACGGCGTTGTAGAAGGTGAGGATCTGCAGCGGGGTCATCTGCACCTCGTAACCGTGTGACATCATCGGTAGCGAGATGCCTGACCAGAGCTTGTCGCCGGGATAGCGGATGACAGGCGTGCCTTCACCCTTGATCTGCAGCCCTAGGGGCTTATCCAGCTGCATAGAGTAGAGGCGGTCAACATAGCGGCGCGGGTTTTCCTTGTAGCCTTCATTGATAATCTTGGCAGTGCCTACGTTGGAGGAGTGTTCAAAAACCTCACGTGCTGTTATTTTGCCGAGACCCTTGTCTTCATGGTCACGGATAATCTTGTCATAGTATTTTACCGTGCCGTCCCCGGTGTTAACAGTGTCATCAAGGTCTATGACACCATCTTCCATGGCCACTATCATGGACATTAGCTTGAAGGTCGAGCCGGGTTCGGTGCTCTCGCCCACGGCGTAGTTATATGTCTCGTGGTATTGTCCGTCAGAGCCGATCTCAAGGTTGGCAATAGCCTTGATGTCGCCGGTGTGCACCTCCATCACCACGGCGCAGCCGTGATGGGCTTTGTGTTTCGCGAGTTGCTTGTACAGTGCGTTCTCGGCAGCATCCTGAAGGTCAAGGTCGAGGGTGGTGACAACATCATATCCGGGACGCGCATGTACCGACTCGAGGTTATCGACATCGATCCATGCTCCTCCTGTCAGGCGCTGCTGCACCTTCAGCCCGTCCTTCCCGGCCAGGTAGCTGTTGAAGGAACCCTCTATGCCTACGATGCTGGTCAGGGTGTCATCGGTGATGTAACCGATGGTTCGCCTTGCGAGAAGACCGTTAGGCATGATGCGCCTGTTCTCAGGCTGATAGAGCAGTCCGCCCCTGAACTTACCGTGCCGGAATATCGGGAGCTTCTTGAGGTAGCTCAGTGTCTCGTAGCTGACGTGCCTCTTGATGAGGTAATACCTGTCGCC
>DCSU01000066.1:16940-23326 GCA_002325785.1 Bacteroidales bacterium UBA1458
ACATATTTCGACAGTCCCCTGCATAGGCCGCTGATGCCGTTGGCCCAGGTGGTGTCTGCCATGCCCGAGCTGCGGGTGTCCATGTATACAGTGTAATAAGGGATGGAGCTTGCCAGGATGCGGCCGTCATCCGCGAGGATATCGCCTCTGCCGGCCTTGTCCACCTCGCGGCGGAAGACGATCTTGTCAGCCATGGCAGCCCACTTCTCCGACTGCACGAACTGGAGGATGATGATGCGGACAAAGACGGCAAGGGCCATAGCTGCCACGATGCCGTATATGATGCCGGTACGTGCAAGTATCTGATCCTTTGACTTTGTCTTCTTACTCATGTGATGTTATCCTGTTGTTAAGCTCAGTTCTTCGGGTTTATTCATTTACTACTATCCTGTACGGCGGCTCGCGGAGCTCTTCGAGGCCCAGACCCCGCTCCTTTACCAGGTCGGTTATCTCACTCTGGCGGCTCACGCTGCCCAGCTCTGCCGATACTGAGAGCGACTCTGCCCGCATGTCTCTCACCTCCTGCTCCAGGACGATGATCTGGCGTTCTACGCGTTCAGCGCTGAACTTGTTGGATATGAAGATGATGGCAAGCACTGCAATCAGTGCCGAGTATTTCATATCCTTGAGTATCAGGCTTTCAGAAATAAGGGTGCCGCTTATTAGCCCCTTAAAAAATCCCCCCTTGCCCTTCCTGCCTGAGGTTTTCGGTCCAGAAACTGACTGGCCAACTACTGACTCAGAACTGCCATCTGTCTGCCTACTGCCTATTGCCGACTGCCTACTGCCGTCCCGATCCGCCAGCCGGCGGATGCGGGANNATCTTGTTGGATAAATTTTTTACGACTGCCGTCCCGACGCTTCGTGTGCGGGATTTCGTCTCCTCCCCGACACTCCGTGTGCGGGACTCCGCCTGTGTCGGAGGCTCAAACTGCCTACTGCCTGCTGAACCTTTCAGCTGCCTGATCAGCTGCCGGGCACTCCATCCCTCTGTGTTCCTCTCCTCTTCCATCACCATCAGATTTTCTCCGCTATCCTGAGCCTGGCGCTGCGGGCCCTGCTGTTTGCTGTTGTCTCATCCTCCGCCGGAACAATAACCTTGCGGTTTATCATCCTGAACGGAGTTGTCACGTTGCCGTAAAAATCCTTATCGCTGGCACCCTCGAAATTGCCGCTGCGGAAGAAGTTCTTCACCAGCCTGTCCTCAAGCGAATGGTACGTTATCACTGCAATCCTGCCGCCGGGCTTGAGCATCAGAAGCGCCTGGATGAGCATCTCGGTTAGAGCGTCCATCTCGTGGTTCACCTCTATGCGCAACGACTGGAACAATCTGGCGTAGAACTTATTCTCCTCCCAAGGCGGGACCAGACCGGTGAGAGCCGACATGAGTTCGCTGACGGTCTTGACCGGTTTGGTGGTACGGGCTCTTACGATAGCAGCAGCCAGTTTACGCGAGTTGGTCAGTTCGCCATATTTGTAAAAAACATCTGCCAGCTTCTCCTCCTCGTAAGTGCGGAGGATGTCAGCGGCTTTGACAGTCGACTGGCGGTTCATGCGCATGTCAAGCCCGGTATCACTACGGAACGAGAAGCCCCTCTCCTGCTCATCAAACTGGTGGAACGAGACGCCGAGGTCTGCTATCAGCCCGTCGATGGCGCTGATGCCGAGGTAACGCAGGTTGTTCTTCAGGTACCTGAAATTCTGGTTGAGGAGGGTGAATCGCTCATCGCTGATGGCGTTGGCTGCAGCATCGGTATCCTGGTCAAAGGCTATGAGCCTGCCGGAGGTTAGCTGATCGAGGATGGCACGCGAGTGTCCGCCGCCTCCGAAGGTTACGTCGACGTAGATTCCGTCGGGCCTGAGGTTGAGCCCTGCAATGCTCTCTGTCAGCAGTGCCGGGAGGTGATATATGACCATTATGCCGGACCGGTGTCGGGATTTCCAAGCAGCTTCTCTGCCAGGTTGGCAAAGTCGTCGGATGGCATGTCGATCCGGGCGTATACCTCCTCAGCCCACATCTCAATTCGTCCGTCCTGCCCGGCAAGAACAACATCTTTCGCTATGCCCGCCAGATCAAGAAGACGCTTCGGTATCAGAAGCCTGTTGCTGCTGTCGAGCGACACCTCTGCGGTGCCCTTGAAAAAGTTGCGGAGAAAGATATTGTGCTCCCTGTTGTATGGGTTGATCCTGCTGCGGACCTTCTCAAGCTGCCTGTTCCAGTCATCGATGGAGTAAAGGACCAGGCATCCTTCGAAGATGTCTTTTCTGACCACGAAGCGATCTTCAGCTGCCGGAGGCATCTGCTTCTTGAACGCGGAGGGGAGGATTACTCTTCCCTTGGCATCCAGCCTGCATGAATAATCGCCGATAAATGTGGCCATCAGAGTTGTTGTTTCGGAGGGCTAATGTAATAAGATTTTCCCCACTTCACTCCACTTCCCTCCATTTTTCTTCACTTTTGTTGAAAACTTTGTTTTTAGTGGGTTTATTATCCTGTCGCCGTACTTTTTTTAGGTCTCAGTAAGCCCTGTTTCACAATAACTTATGAGCCTGCATAAAAATTTTTCACTACTGCCCACTGCCTACTGCCTATTGCCTGTTCCACCCCGTGCTTATATTTACATTCGCATAAGTGTCAGAAATGGAACACACCAAACCCCCGCTCCAGCTAGACGTTGAGCAGATCCTCAACGACAAGAACCCGAAGATCCGCCGGATGCTTCCAGGATTCGTCATCCGTTACCTGAAACGCATCGTCCACCAGGACCTGATCAACGATATCCTCCGCAATTACGGCCATCTCCGCGGATCAGCATTCAACGACGGTGCCCTCAGCTTCATGGGAATAAAATACCGCGCCCACGGCGTTGAAAA
Organism: Bacteroidales bacterium UBA1458; assembly: GCA_002325785.1. Taxonomy (GTDB): domain Bacteria; phylum Bacteroidota; class Bacteroidia; order Bacteroidales; family VadinHA17; genus SR-FBR-E99. The sequence continues at coordinate 19,815 of DCSU01000066.1, forward strand.
CCTCCCCTCCGGCGGACGTAACATCTTCGTCTCCAACCACCCCCTCGGCGGCCTTGACGGCATGGTTTTCATGAGCGAACTGTCGAAACACTTCCCGGCAATAAAATTCCCCGTCAACGACATCCTCCTGTACATCGAAAACTACTCTGATATTTTCCTGCCGGTGAATAAGGTGGGCACCTTCGGCCGCGAGGCCGCCAGGCTGATGGAGGAAGCATATGCCTCCGACTACCAGCTCCTCAATTTCCCCGCAGGGATATGCTCCAGAAAAATCAAAGGGGTGATCACCGACCTGAAGTGGCAGAAGAGCTTCGTTGTCAAGGCCGTGCAACACCAGCGCGATATTGTGCCATGCTACTTCGCGGGACGCAACAGCAACTTCTTTTATAACCTCGCCAACCTGAGGCAATTCCTTGGCCTTAAGATTAATATAGAGATGCTTTACCTGGCCGACGAGATGTACAAACAGAAGGGCAAGGACATCGACGTCTATTTTGGCGAGGTCATCCCATGGCAGACCTTCGACAAGTCGAAGAGCCCCCAGGAGTGGGCTGACATGGTCCGCGAGAAAACTTACAATTTGCAGAAGAGATCCGCTGCCAGTTGATTGTTTTTTTTCTTAATTTTATTCCTCAATCATTAACCCGCTTTGGAGAATCAGATGGCACATGACGTGATGGAACCGCTCGGCGAAGCGGTACCGGTTGAAAAGCTGGTTACTGAGCTGGCGCGAATAGGTTATATGAGAAAGACCAACAACGCCAACAACGAGGTCTATCTCTTTGACAACCGTACCTCGCCCCTGCTTATGCAAGAGGTAGGCCGCATCCGCGAGCTCACATTCAGGCATGCCGGGGGCGGAACGGGAAAGGCGCTCGACCTTGATGAATACGACCTCAACCCTGACTATCCCCAGAAACAGCTTATAATATGGGATCCTGACAACCGTGAGATCATCGGAGGCTATCGGTTTATCTTCCCGGAACACAAAGAGAAGGACTTTTCCGTTGACCGTTTTGCCTCGTCTTCATACTTTACATTCTCCAGGAAATTCGTTAAGAAATATCTGCCTCATACCATGGAGCTGGGCCGCTCTTTCGTCAAACCCGAATATCAAAGCGCCGCTATGGGTCGCAAGAGTCTGTATTCGCTTGATAACCTGTGGGATGGACTGGGAGCCATAATCATCGATAACCGGCAGGTCAAGTATCTCTTCGGAAAAGTTACGATGTACACTCACTTCAATGTGCAGGCAAGGAACATGATACTCTACTTCATGCTCAAGTATTTTCCCGACCCCGATAAGCTGGCCGTTCCTGATGCTCCCATCATCATCGACATCCACCGGGAGGAGATGAAGCAGGTTTTTACCGGGAAATCCTTCAGGGAAGATCTGAAGATCCTCGGGCAGGAGGTGCGCAAACTGGGTGAAAATATCCCGCCACTGATCAACGCGTACATGAACCTCTCTCCTACGATGAGGTGCTTCGGCACTTTCATCAACCATCACTTCGGGAATGTTGAGGAGACCGGCATAATGATCACTGTACGTGACATTTACATCGACAAGATCAACCGTCACCTCGCCTCCTACCGCGAGGATTTCGACATCTCGCAATAAAAAAGTCTGAAAGTCTAAAGTCAAAAGTCGAAAGGTCTGAGGTTTTCTCCTATAATTCAATGAGGGCCTTCAGAGATTTTTCGGAATGAGAGATCCATTTTGAAGCTGCGAAGGGAGGGCCTGCAGTAAGCATTACTGTTTGAGCAGGCCGCAGGCCTGGGAGTTGTAATGCGTGTGCAGCTGANNTGTGGCTGCCCTTTTCTTTGTTTCATTTCTTTTGGGCAAGCAAAAGAAAGAAAAACCTATTACGCCTTAGTAAGCTCTGCTATTGACACCTTCAATATAATTCACAAACGCCCTGTTAACCACCCTGTTCCCCCCGGGAGTCGGATAATTCCCCGTGAAATACCAGTCGCCGGTATGCCCCGGACAAGCCTTATGCAGCCCCTCAACCGACTGGTACACAACCTCAACCCCCGCTTTGATCTCTGCTGTCCTGAGCATCACGGCTATCTGGTTTGAGACCTCCTCATAAGTAAAGCTGTCATAGATCTCTTTCACAACATTGACCATCTCAATGTCAGGCTTCTGCAACTCCGCCTGCGCCTTTTTATAGACCTGCTTGATAACATCCTCCCTGCCTGTATTCTTAAGCAGCTCAATAGCAGCCTTGAAGGCGATAAAGTCGCCCAGCTTCGCCATATCAATCCCGTAACAATCGGGATAACGGATCTGGGGTGAGGAAGAAACAATGACCAATTTTGCCGGCTCGAGGCGATCCAGAATCCGTATAATGCTCTCCCTCAGAGTAGTACCGCGAACAATGGAATCATCCAGCACCACCAGATTATCCTTCCCTCTTCTGATGACCCCGTAGGTGACATCATAAACGTGAGCGACAAGGTCATCGCGGTTGCGGTCTTCGGTGATGAAGGTTCTGAGTTTGATGTCCTTCACGGCTATCTTCTCTATTCGCGGCCTTACATCCATTATCCTCTCGAAGTCAGAGACGGTGATAGCCTCGCCCCTCTTCAGGATCGCCTGGCGCTTCCTGTTGTTGAGCCATTTGTCTACACCCTCGATCAGCCCGAAGAAGGCACTCTCGGCAGTGTTGGGGATATAGGAAAAAACAGTATTCTTTAAATCGTTATTCACCGCTGCCAGAACCGGTTCTGTCAGCGTCTCGCCGAGCTTCTTGCGTTCGCGGTAGATGTGCTTGTCCGTCCCGCGCGAGAAATAAATCCTCTCAAAGGAACACTTTGCCGGTGTCACCGCCGGAAGGATCTCCTTCAGCGACCACTCTCCCGATGCCTTGATTATGAGTGCCTTGCCTGGATCGAGCTCATTGACATCATCGGTTCGTATGTTGAATACCGTCTGTATCACCGGACGTTCTGAGGCAGCCACAACGATCTCATCATCGGCATACCAGAAAGCAGGTCTGATACCGGCCGGATCACGCAGTACGAAGGCATCGCCATGGCCAAGCATGCCCGCCATGACATACCCCCCATCCCAGCGGCGGGCGGTTCTCTGAAGGACGCTGGCAATATCCAACTCCTTCTCGATAATGGGCGAGATGTCGCGCTTAGAAAAACCCTTCTCCTTATAAAGCCTGTAAAGGCGTTCGACCTCCAGATCAAGAAAATGGCCCACATTCTCAAGAATGGTGATAGTATCTGAAAAGTCAACGGGATTCTGGCCGATCTCTATAAGATGATTGAAGATCACCTCCATGTTAGTCAGGTTGAAGTTCCCGGCCATCACCAGGCTGCGCGAACGCCAGTTGTTCTCACGTGTTACGGGATGAACATAATCGATATTATAGTTACCGTACGTGCCATAACGCAGGTGTCCGAGCCAGACATCACACGGATTCTCCTTTATGTCAGGATAAATGCGGTCAAAGACCTCCTTTATCGGGTTCGCCGAGTTGGAGCGCTGGCGGTGG
>DCSU01000066.1:23361-27944 GCA_002325785.1 Bacteroidales bacterium UBA1458
CTGCTTCTCCATCATGAGATACATCTTTTTCAGGCTGTAATCCCATGACCCGTATTTATCAATGTAGTATTCTGCGGGGTGCAGCAGTCTCATCAGTGCTATCCCGCATTCGTGCTTTATGCTTTCGCTCATTTTACTTTGCCAGGTTTTTAAAGCCGATCACATCCCTGATCAGGTAGGCATCAGGGTATTTTGCCACTATGTCGAAGAAGACCGTTGCTGCCTCCTCCCTTGTCCGGTAGTCGCCCACCTTAACCTTGAACCAGTTGGGTCTGTCAAATGTCCTATAGGTGGGAATGTTGGGAAAATCCTCCATGAACATTGCCCTCACCTTATTGGAGTCTTCGTTGGCCGTCCGATGTCCGCCGCGGTATATCTGTATGCGCCAGCCGTCAACGCCATCTTTCGATGCGTTTGCGATGATGTGCCGGTTGACAAGCGTGTCTATGGCCGGATCCTGAACAATTATGAGCCTCTCGGCAACATAGCGGGGACGGCCCTCATTCATCAGGTCCTCAATGCCAAGACCCTCCTGTGCCGCCACAAACAGCGGCAGAAGAAAGAACAATACCGTGACAAGCAAAGATTGTTTCATGACGCAAATATAATACAGATTCTTCTGCGGAGGTATATGCAATTATTGTTCCGAATCCTAATCCAGCGCCTCTAACAGCTCATCTGTTATCTCCATATTATGATAAACAGCCTGTATATCATCCTCATCCTCAAGCGCTTCAACTAGCTTCATCACCTTGCGTGCCGACTCGATATCAAGTGTTTTTGTCTCCTTAGGTACTCTCTTGAGCATCGCCTCATCCGGTTCGATCTCAAGCTCCTCCAGCTTGCGGTTCACTTTTCCGAAATCCTCCTTGGCACAGGTGACGGTTAATATCTCCTGGTCCGGTTCAATGTCCTCTGCACCGGCGTCAATCAGTTCGAGTTCAAGGCTTTCCATATCCTTGCCCTTAATCTCTTCATCACTGATAGTGAATACCCCTTTGCGGTCAAAGAGGAAGGTGAGAGACCCGTTTGGGCCGAGGGCTCCGTTATATTTGCCGAAAATGAATCTGACAGTGGCAAGTGTGCGGTTGGTGTTGTCTGTCAGGCCTTCGACATAGATGGCGATGCCGTTGGAGGCATAACCTTCATAAGTCATCTCGTGGTAGGCTTCCGCATCCGATCCCGAGGCTTTCTTTATTGCCCTGTCGATGTTATCCTTGGGCATATTTGCGCCCTTGGCGTTCTGTATTGCCAGTCGGAGGCGGGCATTTCCCGACGGGTCAGTGCCACCCTCACGTACTGAGATCATTATTTCCTTGATGATCTTCGTAAAGATCTTTCCTCGCTTTGCGTCAGCCGCCCCCTTCTTGCGTTTGATGGTCGACCATTTGCTGTGACCTGACATATGTATAAATTTTTACCGTTTACAAAAATATGTAAAAGTTTGACTTAATCTGTCATGCCTGAGAAGTTGGTCTCCGGGTCTTAGGGTCTGAAGTCTGAAGGTCACTATTAACTCTTTTATAACTCTTAGTTATTCCGGGGTGATGTTAAGCCTGAATGACCGCCAGACCACAAGACTGCAAGTTGAGGCTTGAAAAGCCGAAATCCCGACCACAAAGTGCGTCGGGAACTGCAAGCGAGTACCCGCCACTGGCGGGTACGAAGTCCCGATAGCGAAGCGTATCGGGAACCGGAGGACAGCACGACGAAGCGAAGCGGCAGAGCTTCCGGCTTTCGACTTTATGGACTTTACGGACTTTNNGGACTTTAGACTTTATGGACTTTACAGACTTTCGACTTTTTCCTACCTTTGCCCCCCTGATATGACAAAGAAGTACTACATCGAAACCTATGGTTGTCAGATGAATGTCGCTGACAGCGAGGTTGTTGCGTCAATCCTGGGCGATGCTGGCTACGAACCCGTTACAGATATCAAGGTGGCCGACATCATCCTCGTCAACACCTGCTCAATCCGTGATAATGCCGAGCAGCGTGTTTGGGGCCGGCTCGATCTCTTCCGGAGTGAAAAGAGAAAACGCCCGCAGGTGATTGTGGGCGTGCTGGGCTGCATGGCAGAACGACTGAAGGAGAAGCTCCTTGAAAGCGACAAGATGGTGGATATGGTTGTCGGTCCTGATGCTTACCGCGAGCTCCCCATGTTGGTTGAGACTGCCGGATCGGGACATACGGCTGTCAATGTGCTCCTTTCACGAGAGGAGACCTATGCAGATATCTCCCCTGTACGTCTCGAGAGCAATGGTGTCTCGGCCTTCATCTCCATCATGCGGGGATGCAATAACATGTGCTCCTACTGCGTGGTACCCTATGTGCGTGGTGCAGAGCGCAGTCGTGATCCGGAAACCATTGTACGGGAGGCACGTGAGGTCTTTGACAAGGGATACCGGGAGGTCACCCTCCTGGGACAAAATGTCAATTCATATTCAAATTCGATAGGCTTTCCCGGCCTGTTGGACAAGGTCGCTTCCATCGATCCCCTTCTACGCGTACGCTTCTCCACATCGCACCCCAAGGATCTCTCAGATGATGTCCTCGAGTTGATGTCACGACACGATAATATCTGCAAGCACATTCATCTGCCCGTTCAGAGTGGCAGCAGCAATGTCCTGACCAGGATGAACAGGAAATATACCCGGGAATGGTACCTTGAAAGGATCGCAGCCATCAACCGTATTCTTCCGGGTTGTAACCTGTCAACCGATATTATTGCAGGCTTCTGTGGCGAGACTGAAGAGGAGCATCAGGATACTTTAGATCTGATGAGAGAAGTCGGATTTGATTTCGCCTACATGTTCAAGTATTCCGAGCGACCCGACACAAAAGCTGCGCGCCACATGAAAGATGATGTTCCGGAAGATGTAAAAACCCGGCGTCTGAATGAGATTATCGCTCTGCAGAATAAGCTGTCCGGAGTAAGCAAGAGGTCTGATATTGGCAAAACCCTCGAGGTGCTGGTGGAAGGCAAAGCGAAAAAGAGTATCGCTCGTAAAGACACTGCCCGAAACCTTTCCTCTGATAATGCCAGTCAAGATACTGCTGTCACGATGATGGGCCGAACCTCCGGAAACAAAGTGGTAGTGTTTCAGGCTTCAGGTATCAAACCCGGCGATTATGTCAACGTAGAGATCACCTCTGCAACATCCGCCACCCTCATTGGAAACATCATCTAAACCCCCTGACCGCATGTTGAGGAGTGTAAAGACGAAATCCCGACCACGTAGTGCGTCGGGAACAGCAGGACGGAGCGAAGCGACAGACCCTAAGACATCAGATTGAGGCTCCGCAATTGGCGGAGACTTAATCCCGATAACGAAGTGTATCGGGACCTTTTGACTTCAGACATCAGAATATGATACCATGTAACCTCTGTCCCCGCCAATGCAACGCCGACCGCTCCAGAACCCTCGGCTGGTGCCAGATGGATGACAGAATCCATATTTCCTCCATAGTTATCCATCGTGGCGAGGAACCTCCCATTTCAGGCGAAAAGGGAATAGTGAACCTATTCTTCCCCTCATGCAACATGCAGTGCATCTACTGTCAGAACAGTGAGATTTCTTGTCGCGGTACACAGGGCACCGTTATGAGCCTTGACGAAGTATGCAATGCAGTTATTGACTTGCTTCCTTTTTCAGAAAACAACCTGGGATTTGTCTCCCCATCGCATTTTATTCCACAGATGATCAGCATCGTGGAGGAACTAAGAAAGCGTGGTTATAATCCTACAATTATTTATAATACGAACGGTTACGATCTTCCTGAGACCATCCGTTCACTTGAGGGGATTGTCGATGTATGGCTTCCCGACTTCAAATACTCAGATGACAGCCTTGCCGAAGAGCTCTCTCAGGCTCCCGAGTACAGCAAATACGCATTGTCGTCACTCAAAGCTATGGTTCATCATACGGGCACCACGCTTCTCACCGACGATCGCGGCATCGCCCGACGCGGCATCATCATCCGTCACCTCGTGCTGCCTGGTTTTGTGGAAAACAGTCTTGGAGTGCTGAAGTTGATCGCTGAGCACATTTCGCCCAGCCTCCACATCTCACTCATGTCTCAGTATTATCCACCTGACAGTCTCCTGGTGGAAAATCGCAAATCGAAAATCGAAAATCGCAAATCGAAAATCGCAAATCCTTCTGACCTTCTATCTGACCGAGAACCGAAAAGTGGTACTGGAGAGGAACGGCTCGCCAGGAGTCAGTNNGAAGTCGGGAGTGTCGGGACGCAAATCCTTACATCGTACTATAACCCGCAGTGAGTACGAAACCGTCCTGGAGGCATTTCATGCCCTCGGCTTCACCCGTGGTTGGCTGCAGGAATATGGGAGCCATAAAAACTACCGGCCGGATTTCTCAAAGGATCATCCTTTTGAATAAGAGCGGTCCGTACCAAGGCTTAAAGAAGTGNNCCCAGTGTCTGGCTTAGTAAGATATGACAATCTTCGCTGCATCCTGGACTTCGGAGTTATAGACTGAGACGACATATATTCCCGGTATCAATCCGGAGATATCAAATATGCATTCAGTAGTATCTATAACTTTTGTCTGAATGTGCGA